>CANNEG010000009.1:0-27970 GCA_947503455.1 Betaproteobacteria bacterium | reverse complement strand
GCCATGAGTGATTTTGTGTGTGGTGCTAATAAACCAAAATATCATCTAACAGGCGTCAATTTTGGTCGGGATTTAGCTGAGCCAAGTTTAGTCGCGGATATTCGCAATGTTGTTGAGGGTGACGCTAGCCCAGATGGCAAGGGCACGCTATCGCTTTGCCGTGGCATTGAAGTGGGACATATTTTTCAATTGCGCACCAAATATTCAGAAGCAATGAACGCAACATACTTAGACGAAAATGGCCAAACACAAGTGATGGAAATGGGTTGTTATGGCATTGGTGTTTCACGGATTGTAGGGGCTGCGATTGAACAAGGGAATGATGAACGCGGCATTATTTTCCCTGCAAGTATGGCGCCATTTTCGGTGGCAATTTGTCCTATTGGCTACGACAAGTCTGAGCCGGTTAAATTAGCGGCTAATACTTTGTATGGTGAATTAGTGGCCGCCGGTGTAGACGTACTGTTAGATGATAGAGGTGAGCGCCCTGGCGTCATGTTCGCAGAAGCCGATTTAATGGGCTTACCCCATCGATTAGTCATTGGCGAGCGTGGTTTAGCAGAGGGTATGGTGGAGTATAAAGCCAGAGCAGATGCTGAAGCGCAATCAGTATTAATGACTCATGTGGTTGAATTTATGCAAAAAGTGACCATATAATTAACTATGCTTAGAATTATTCAATGTGGCTTGCTCGTATTGTTTGGAACTTTGGTTTCAACCATGAGCTTTGCTGGGTCACAAATTGAAGAGCCCTTATCTAATAGCGTAAAGGCAATGATGCAACGTAGCATTAGTGACCGTGCCGAACCTAAACTCATGTTTGCCACCCCTGAAGAAGGTAATGCGTGGCTCAATGAAATGTCTCAGCGTCTTAAAAGTCGCATTCCAGACGAAACCTATCGTAAAGATTTATTGCGCACAGTACACTATGAAGCAACCCGCGCTGGCCTAGACCCACAAATGGTATTAGGTTTGATTCATGTAGAAAGTGGCTTTAAAAAATATGCCGTATCATCATCTGGCGCACGTGGCTTTATGCAGATTATGCCATTTTGGCCTCGCAGCATTGGTGCTAATGACCATAATTTATTCCTTTTACGAACCAATCTACGTTATGGATGTACAATTTTAAGGCACTATTTAGATATTGAGCGCGGTGATTTGTATCGTGCATTAGGTCGCTACAATGGTAGTTTAGGCCAGCCACAGTACCCCAATATGGTTTTAGCTGCATGGCGCAAACATTGGGATTACAGCCCGAAAAAAATTAATTACACACAAAAAGTTGAAAATTCCGCTCCAAAAAACACTTAGAAAATCAGCTGATTTTCTATCTTATCTTGGCTTTTGCTCCATATTAGCGCTAAAAAAAGTTTACATTTCTGTAAAAATCGTTCAGTATTGCCCTAGCGTTTTTATGACGGGGCAACTTAAGTCACAAAAAGTTCCGCATATCTCGCCGCTGTTCGCATTAGCTGATACTCATTATAATAATTAGGAGAATTAAGTATGTCGAAATTAACTGCACTTGCATTAAGTATTGCTGTTTTAGGGGGTGTGTGGGCATTTTTAGCATTAAACCCACTCGCTGGCGTCGCTTTAGTATGGGTTGGTTTTATTGCATGGGGTTGCTACTTTCATACAGGTGGAGATGATGCCGCATTGCAAAAAACTATTGCTGGTATGATTTTTGGTGCTGTTATGGCTGGTGTTGCACTTTACTTAGTAAGCTCTGGTGCATTAGCTGGTTTAGGCGCTTTAGCTGCACCAGTGATCATTGCAGTGACTGTGTTCCCGTTAGTTATTGTTGCAGGCATGAATTTACTTTCAGTGGTGCCAGCTAATGTTTACGGTTATGCAGCTACAGCCGGTCTAGCTTTAACAGCTGGTTCAGCAGGCAATACAGCAGCAATGGACTTAACAAACCCAGTGATACTAGTAGCAATATCAGTAGTCATCGGTGCATTGTTTGGTATGGTTTCAGGCAAACTAGCAGGCATGCTAGGTAAATAATTCTTTCTTTAAGTTAGAAAATAAAAAACCGCCTACGGGCGGTTTTTTATTGCGACAAGTGAGCCTACATTAATTAGCTTTAAGTACCTTAAATCCATAATAGGTACCGAATTCGCCCTCAGACTCGTGATAAACAAACATCATATCGTTGGCGTAACCGGCGCCATTCAAATGGTTATGCGAGCGTAATTTTAGCTCTTTTGGCAATTCACTTTTACCTACAAACTTTCCACTTAAATCAAATATCAATACCGCTTTGTGATCAATATCTAATAACGCAAATTCTTCACCTTTAATACCGCTATAGGCAATGAAACAATCACTCACATCATCAAATGCCACGCCTGCTTTAGCTAAATCTAAATTGATTTCAGCGATTTGTTCGCGTACTTTTAAATCAACAACAAGCACCCTGTTACTGCGCCCTTGTTTGGCATAATACTGATTAGTTTCAGGGTTGTAACTGGGCATCGTATTGGCATCACCAAAAGCAGGATTAAAGCCAAATACGTCATTAGAAGTCTCTTTTAGCTCTCCCGACTCTGTGAGATTGATAGAAAATATACCCGTATTGGGAGAAAAACCACCAAAGCTAGAAACATTGTAGGTAATCGTTTCTAACTTATTGGTATTAATGTTGTAATAAATTGATCGATTATCGTACCCAGGACGCGAAGAGTTAACATATTTACCTTCACCGTCATAACTATGCACTTCTGATTTTGAAATAGGGGCTTCTGTATCACTTCCCATCGGTGCTAAGCCGCCATCTGCAATGTAATAGTGTTTTAACCCAGGAATGTAAGCTACTGTCATGGGTCGCGTACTTGGTTTTTGGGTCAAGGGAATTTTAATGCCCACTTGAGCCTCTGCTAAAATTTCCGCTTGTACTGGTTGAAATGTAGCAGTGAGGACTAAAGCAAATAATACGGTTGAAATACGCATAATAATTCTTTCTTCTTTTGTGGTCATAAGTAATACTTAGTTGTTAATAATACGAAGTTTAGTCAATCAATCGTCTATATTCGTTCAAGCAATAGCTTGTTCATTTAGAACTTGTTTTTCTATCAGCATTGCATCGCCATAACTAAAAAAACGATACTGCTTTTCTATGGCATGTGCATAAGCCTTTTTAATATTTTCTACACCAGCAAATGCCGACACTAACATGAGTAGCGTACTTTTAGGTAGATGGAAGTTAGTAAACAAGCGATCTACCACCTTAAAGCGACTACCGGGTGTAATAAAAATATCTGTCTCACTACTGCCCGCTTGTAAATCACCCTCTGGGTTAGATGCGCTTACACGGACAGCACTTTCTAAGGCTCGCAATGCGGTGGTACCAATCGCAATCACTTTTCCACCATGGCGTTTAGTTTCAGCAATCATGTCCACCGTTGTTTGTGAAATACTGTAAAGCTCGCTATGCATTTTATGGTCTTGTATATTTTCAACGCGCACGGGTTGAAATGTGCCCGCACCCACATGCAAAGTAACGTAGGCGATATCAATACCTTTTTGTTTGAGCGTATCTAACATGGCATCGTTAAAGTGCAGGCCTGCGGTAGGTGCGGCAACGGCGCCTAAATGTTTACTAAATACTGTTTGATATCGGGTTTCGTCTTCACTCGTTGCTTCATGGGTAATGTAGGGGGGTAATGGCAATGCGCCATATTGTTCAAGTAAATCTAATACAGCCGTTTCACTTAAAAAATGCAACTCAAATAAATCGTCATGCCTTGCGGTGACTTCCACATCAAAAGCCTCTGACAGCTTTATTAAACTACCCACTTTCGGTGCCCGTGAGGCGCGCACATGTGCGTAAGCTGTATGCTGATTAATTACACGCTCTATTAATACTTCGACACTGCCTCCAGAATGCTTATGGCCAAATAATCGCGCCTTAATCACTCGAGTATCGTTAAATACGACTAAATCACCCGCGTGAAAACAGCTAGGTAAATCTACAAAAAGCTGATCACTCAAGCTACCATCAGCGCCATTAAGATGCAACATACGGCTTGCAGTTCTGTCGGAAGTCGGGTGTTGAGCAATTAATTCGCTAGGCAAATAAAAATCGAAATCTTCTGTACGCATAAATCTCAGAGCTTGTTATAATAGCGAAATCGCAAATTATACAGTAATGTATTTTTCAAATATGCCGGGATGGCGGAATTGGTAGACGCACGGGACTCAAAATCCCGCGTTGGCGACAACGTGGGGGTTCGATTCCCCCTCCCGGCACCAATTAAACATCATTAAATCTAATTTTTCTTAACTTCTACTTCGTCGTAAGTAATGCTGGCAAGTTACGCATCATTACCGGCCTTTAGCAGTTACGGAATTTACTATCTTAATATTTTTTACCACTTACTTTTTGAAAAAAGTGGCTTCTCCGTCACTTTAGATCAGTCTAAACCTTTAATCTTTTTTATTGACTCTTGTGGCATATGTGAACTGTGGAAGTTATGGCAAGACATACAACTGCTGGCAATACGCTTATATTTTGGGTTATTACCAGAATGACAACGTAAGCAAGATTTGCGATCAGGCATCGCAACATCTGCGCTACTCTCTGATTTTTCCACTTGATGGCAAGACTGGCATAGCTGCGTGCGATGCGAAGCATGATTAAAATGGGCTTTGCTAAACCAATCTTGATTGATTTGTAATGGCTTGATGCGCCAAGCTAAGACGTCATCTTTTTGAGCGTCTAGCACTTCATGACAATAAGCGCAGCCACCAGATTTTAGCGAATCTAAATGACGTGAAAAGTCCTTCGGTGCCTGCACCTTCAAAGCATTCATAACATTTTGCTCTGCCCCATGAGGCACACTGAATGTTTGTTTTTTACTACCCACTTGCAATTGATTTGCATGACAAAGCTGGCAATCACGTTGATAGGATATCGGTTTTAAGCGCATTTCTTTGCCTTCTTGCTGATGGCAATTGGTACATGATAATTCACGTACATCCCATATGCCATTTGGGCCTTGCACTAAACCAACATGCTGGGAGTGAGGAAATTTTAAACCTGATTTTTCAATTAGGCGCGCCGTTTCTGCTTGCGGGATACGTTCTGTCTTTTGTACGGCACCTTCTTCAACCACCCCAGTGGTAAAAGTGAGTTTGAAGTCTGGATGATCAAAATCAAAATCTCGAATATCAGGAAGAGTCGTTTTTGCATCAGCGGCTTTGATATTAGCGTGGCACTTTACGCAAGTTGCATTGTCTTGCCTTGCTATTGGATTGGGTGCTTTATGTTCTCGATGGCATTCAGCGCAACGTATCCCATCAGAGAATAAGCTAGTCGTTTTAAACACACGTTTTTGCAACGCTGGATCTGCAATGTGAGGTGGAATGTCGCGATGGCATTTTATGCAAGCTTTATCTGTCACTTTACGCGTTAACACTTCATGGCAATTAAAACATTGGGAGCCAAAATGCAGGTGTGAATTAGAAATGTGCCCTGGGCTCCATACTCGATCAAAACCCAGTGGAAGCTGTGCCATGGTTTTGTGTAATTGTGGGATTAAGTTCTGCGCTATTGGCAATGCAAGGAACATCAGCGCAATAAATGCGACCATCCATAGCGCTAATCGCCGTTTAAAGCTTGAAGCCCCTCGTAAGGGCTCATGAGTCCGTAATTTTAAATCTTGAAAGTCATCTGGCAGTCGTTGCAACAGCAACAGAGAAACGGCCAGATTGACATCTGGTGGTGCAGGTTCAACTTTCAATTGATAAGGACCAATGGTCACCAGCTTACCATGCGTAAGCTCAACGCTATGCAGCACATTGCCTTCTACTGCAAGTTCGCCATTGATGGCTACTAGATATAGCTGACCATCGTCCAGCCTTTTAATAACGGCATGATGCATTGCTAAGCGTGGATCTAGCAAATGTATCGTGCACTCTGCGCCACGCCCGATAGTAATTTCTTCAGCCGTTAAGGTGCGATAACTGCGAGCTAATACGCCTCGAGAGTTATGAGAAATTTTGATTAAAAGGCAATTAATCATACGGATATTAAATTACCAATAAAAAAATACAGCGACGACATGGGCGATCATCGCCATTAATAAAGCAATAGCAAAGGGGACATGAAAATACAGCCAGAAACCCATCCTAGCCCGGTACATTAAATCTTGCCTAGCGCGTTTTACCAAAGATTCTCGTCTTACCATGATGGAATAAAGATCACGGTATAATTTCCTGTGCTCTATAGGCAAGTCATTACCCAGCAACGTAAGTTGTTGTACCGCCGTGGCTGTGGGACAATCTGGCTGGAAACCTTTGAGTTGCTCTGACAAACCAATGCCAATCGATGTTTCGCGACAAGCACGTGCCACGGTGTCGTTGATGTCATCTGGCATCAGCAATGCAATCTGACGCGCCATCTTGTCTGATTCTGCAATACGTAGTAATAGCCCATCTAGATTATCTTCGCCCATATTTTCAGTCATTAGGCGTGGATAAATCATATACGCGTAATTACCAAAAAAGCCACTCACTACGACCACTAGCAAAATGCCATAAGTGACTGTATGAATATTAAGGCCAAAGTGTAGGCCACTATGCAATGTTGCTAAGAAAATGAGGGCAGTACCTAGATAAATGTGTGCTGACAGCCATCCCTGGGTAGTCCCACTACTGCGATAGCGGCGTTTTCTTATTCCGTACCACGCCATCCAAAATACTAGTGCAGCAGAAGCTGTACCTAGGCTATAACCTAGCCAACTGCCTCCATAGTGACCAACCGCCGGCTCAAACAGTAGGTAAGCAGAAAATGCAATTAAAATGATGATGACCGCTAATTTAAAGTAGCGGTATTTTTTGTAGTCAAAGATATTGCTATGTTGCATCAGCCCACCCTCTAATTTTCATCTGCGCTGATTAAACTAGCGTCACCGGCACTGCCACTAGCATAACTGAGTAGTTCTTCTGGTTTAACGCGTAAGGCAGCGCCAACCGGACAAGCGCGCACACACACTGGACCACCAGTAATATCCTTGCACATGTCACATTTAACTGCCACTTTGGCTCCATCTACCACCGGCAATACTTTCGGCTGTATGCCTAATAACATCTGCCAAATACTAGGTTCAGGTTGATCATGAATCACCGACATTTGTATAACGTCGTAAGGACAATTTTGCTGGCAGTTACCACAACCAATGCAGCTGTCATCAATATAGACTTCGCCATGTGGGGCACGATGAATTGCATCGGGCGGACAATCTTTCATGCAGTGCGGATGTTCGCAATGACGACATGAAGTGGGAACACGAATATTTGCAAATATTGGCCCCGCATCACGGTCTAAACGGGTTGCCCCGCCATGAGTGTCAGCACACGCTTGCTCACAGTGATTGCAACGTACACATAAGGATTCATCGATGAGCAACACATCGGTAGCTTCACCCACGCCTTGTTGAATTAGGAAAGAAATTAGACTTGATGGTGTGGATTGCGTGCTCGCATCTTTATTAATATCAAAAGCGGTTTCTAGTTGCTGACGATTTTCGTTATCTTGCAAGTGTTGCAAGTAGCGCGCATCGAGCTCACTACGAATTTCAGGATTACGAGCAATAATGTCTCTCATCCGCCCTGCTTCTATCAACACGGCGTCAGTTGCAATTGCTGCACGCACGGTCGCATAACGCGGCTCACCAGAAACTAGTGACATTTCTCCAACATAGTTACCAGCGGCCACATAAAATAATACAACCTCTCTGCCCCCTATCATACGTGAAACCGTGACCGATCCACTTTGTATTAGATAAAGCCCATCAGCCTCATCCCCTTCATGAAATAGCTCTTCACCAGCCGCATAGCTTTTGAGTGTGGCGTTATTAGCGACATCATTAAGGTCGTCTTCACTGAGAGACAAACCTATACAGAGATGAACAATCGTCTTGATAGCCACTTCATTGAGTATGCGGCGCATTGACTGCACTGAATCAATGAGCTTTTGCATCACACGCCTAGGCGTTTCTATCAACACGCATGGCTTGCTAGCTCGGACCGTACCGGCTCGGCGCCGGCCTGATACCAATGCCAGCTCACCAAAAAACTCACCGGGTTTGAGTGTGCCGTCTGGGATATCATCATCGTCAATGAGAATATCCAGCTCACCTTCAACAATAAAGAAAAATGTGGTGCTGTAATCATTTCTTTTAAAAATAATATCGCCTGCTTTTGGCAACAGAATATTGCTTTCTAGCACTAATTCTCGCAACTGCAAGGTATTGAGCATCGCCAGTAACGGCACACTCTTACGAATTTTCTGCAATACATCATCAATACCTCGGTCTGAACAAAAGTTTGCAAACTTTTCACGTAACAAAGTGCTGTCTGCAGGTTCAACTGGGTTACCTAAGATGTATTCAATGACCTCATACCCTTGATTAATCCCTTGCTTGATTAAAGGGTATCCGGCTAATGCCCCAATAATATATACGCCGGGAATGCTCGATTCGTAGTGTGAGGATAGCTGAGGAAGCGCCTCTAGATCAGGAGTTGAAAACCCCACACCAAAACTCTCTAGTTGTGGACGAGAGGGTAGCGCACCAAGTCGGGCGATTACACGGTGACAAGGAATGCGTTCAACGCCATTCAATGTATTGGCAAACACGGTAATTGGAAACTCACCTTTAGTATTAACTTCTATAGACTGCGGTTTCGTTTCCAGCAACCAATCCAACGCCCCCCGTTTTCTAGCCTCTGTCAATTGGCTAAGATTGCTGTCTTTACAATTACTAAAGTCTTCCTCACGATTCAGTATGATGATTTGGTTTCGGCCAGTCAGCGCCAATGCATTTTCGACGCCACTATCACCACCACCAACCACGACAATCGTTTCATCCTGATACGCCTGGGGATCATCAAGTTGATATTGAATTTGTGGTAGGTCACCGCCTGGTATTTCCAGCTTACGCAAATTGCCTTGCACACCCATCGCTAACACTACATGATTCGCAGTGAGTATTACTCCATTTGCCAGCTCAACTTCAAGTGATTTTTCGCCACGCTTTAAACCTGTCACCTTAGTATCGTAACGGACGTTGACATGAAAGTCTTCAATGGTTTTTTCCCACGTCTCAAGCACGGCTTCACGTAAGGAAGCAGTAAAAGGTAAGGGGCTGCGTAACGGCAAACCACGGGGCTCAGACATGACCAACTTGCCGCGCTGATAATTTCGAATCGTACTCGCTGCTGCTGGCGCTGCATCTAACAACAAGTAATCAACATTCTGCTCAGTAGCACGTACAGCTGCAGATAAGCCGCTAGGGCCAGCACCAATAATGATGACGTTAAAATGTTCTGGCCCAGAGGCTACTGCCTGGCTTTTAGTTTTTGCCACTTTCACAAATTACCGTAAAGAGAGATTTCTGGAAAATTAATCTTTTGCGTGTTCATTAATAGTTTGCCTATGCACCTAATTCGCCTGCTGATTAAGTAAGCATCCGAGCGAGAATTTTTACTTTTTTCGATGATTAGATAGTGTCATATTCACTAATATAAGTCAAAATTGGTCTTAATATACAGCCAAATTATTTCAATTAAGATAGGTATATTTAGGTATATTTGTTAACGAAATGTAAATATTTTCTTGAGCTAAATTACTTTTCGTGTTATTTTTGCTCTGCGTCAAAATGTCGCATGTAAGAAAGCCCTATAAAAACAATAAAATTGGCTTTATCTTTAGATTTTTTCTTCAGATTATACTTCTTGAACTTTGAAGTTTTTTTAATTCAGGGCTTTCTATGGCAGTGTCAGATTTGGGTTATACGATTATTGCAAGGCCAAATAACTCACTATCGCCTGATGACAGTATTAAGTTACTAGCGGCGATGGCTTCTGTAGCATTTTTGATAGCTATAGGTTTCGCAAGCATAGGCGCTTGGTTAGTTTTGCCTTTTGCTGGATTAGAAATTTTGGCATTCGCCTATGCTTTTTATACGATCTATTTGCACGCAGACGATTTTGAAAGTATCACCATTGAAGACGATCGCGTTGTTGTAGAGAAAAGAAATTACAAAGAATCAACTAAAACAGTTTTTCAAAGATATTGGGCACAAGTCAATGTGCGTGATGTATTAGCGATTAAAGGTAGTAATGGTAAAAGTGCGCTTTTTATAAGTTCACATGGTAACGAAGTTGAGTTTGGTCGGAATTTTATCAGTGATGAGCAACGCACCTTATTGGCGCGTGATCTCAGACAAAAATTAAAAAATATTAATTAATTTAGTTTTGGAGTAAGTTTTATGCGAGGTTATAGAAAGATTAGTTTAGGCATTTCAGCCATGTTAGCTTCATTAAGTGCGCGTGCTGACTACGCTTGGAATTTCCCCGAGCCAGTAACGCCAATGGCCTTAGATACCCTGCATGTACATAATAAGTTTATGTTGATTTCAATGGCAATTTTCTTTGTTGTCCTTGCCATTATGATTTACTCTATTTTTGCACACCGAAAAAGTAAAAACTTCAAGCCAGTTGCTGATAAAGCCCCATCAACTGGGATAGAGATTTTCTGGACACTGATACCGTTCGCCATCTTGCTATTGATAGACTTTGTCATTATGGGCATTCCAGCCTACCACAGCGTGGTAATGATGGAAGATACCCGCGATAAAGCGACTATGGTAGTTAAAGTGACTGGCTCACAATGGCGTTGGCAATACGAATATATGGATGGTGATGCTCAAGGAATTAAATTTGTCAGCAACCTATCTACACCAAAAGAGCAAACAGACAAAGGTTTTGAAGGTAAAAAAGACGAGCAATACTTGTTAGAAGTGGATAATCGCTTAGTTTTACCAGTGGGCGAAAAAGTACGCATCTTAATGACGGCAACAGACGTGATGCATAACTGGTGGGTACCACAATTTGGTTCATCACGCCTTGCTGTGCCTGGTTTCTTACGTGAAACTTGGGTACAAGTAGAGAAGGCTGGCACTTATCGCGGCCAATGTAAAGAGTTATGCGGTAAAGGCCATGGCTACATGCCAGTAGTGGTTGATGCTGTGCCTATGGAAGAATATAAAGCTTGGGTAGTGGCTAAGAAAGAAGAAATGGCTAAAGCTTCTGCTGGTGCCGACAAAGAGTGGACTAAAGATGAATTAGTGGCTGAAGGTAAAGGCGTTTACGAGAAAAACTGCGCTGTCTGTCACCAAGTTTCCGGTGCAGGCCTGCCGCCCGCCTTCCCAGCGCTCACCGGCAGCAAAATCGCTAACGGTCCAATTTTTGGCGCAGATGGTAAATACCTTAAAGACGGTCATTTAGATCGCGTACTAAATGGCATTCGTGTAATGCCTGGCTGGAAAGCGCTACTTAACGATACTGAAATTGCTGCTGTGATTACTTACGAAAGAAATGCTTTGGGTAATAGCGTGGGTGATGTGTTGCAACCAGCGCAAGTAAAAGCCGCACACCAGTAAAATAGTCATCAAATTTAAATCAAATATTAATTATTTAGCTTGTGTAATTAGGAGAAGGTAATGAGTACAACAACGGTAGCGCATCATGATGAGCATGCTGAACACCCAACGGGGATTATGCGTTGGTTAACCACGACTAACCACAAAGATATCGGCACTATGTATCTGACATTTGCGCTGATTATGTTTTTTGTTGGCGGTGCCATGATTTTGGCTATTCGTGCCGAATTGTTTCAACCCGGTTTGCAATTGGTTAATCCAGAATTTTTTAACCAACTAATTGGTGTGCATGCCTTAATCATGATTTTTGCAGCATTGATGCCGGCTGCGACAGGATTTGCTAACTGGATGATTCCATTGCAAATCGGAGCGCCTGATATGGCTTTACCACGCTTAAACAACTGGGGGTTTTGGTTGTTACCACCTTCAGCAATTTTATTAACCTTACCATTCACGCTGGCCATGTTTGGTATCGGCGATGGTGCGTTAGCGACCGGTTGGACGTTCTACCCACCACTATCAGTACAAGGCGGTATAGGCGTTGACTTTGCAATTTTTGCAGTACACTTATTGGGCATTTCTTCTGTACTAGGCTCAATTAACATTATTGTTACTTTATTCAATATGCGTGCCCCTGGCATGACACTCATGAAAATGCCATTGTTTGCTTGGGGTTGGTTAATCACTGCCTTCCTGTTAGTAGCCACCATTCCTGTGTTAGCCGGTGCCGTAACTATGTTATTAACAGATCGTCATTTTGGAACACATTTCTTTGATGCGGCTGGTGGCGGTGATCCAGTGATGTTCCAACACTTATTCTGGTTCTTCGGTCATCCTGAAGTCTATATTTTGTTATTACCAGTTTGGGGGTTCATTCCACAAATTTTAGAAACATTTTCACGTAAACCCATGTATGGTTACAAAGCACAAGTGTACTCATTCTGGGCAATTGGCGGTCTGTCTGTGGTAGTTTGGGCGCACCATTTCTTCACCTCAGGTATGCCAGTGCCAGCCTTGCTTTACTTTATGTACAGTACCATGGCTATTTCACTGCCCCTTGCAGTGATGTTCTTCTGCTGGATTAAAACGATGTGGAAAGGCTCTATGAGTTTTGAAACACCAATGTTATTCACCGTCGGCTGGATTATTCTTTTCGGTATTGGTGGTCTAACTGGTTTAGTATTAGCGGACGTTGCCGCCGATGCGCAGTACCACAACAGCTATTTCGTGGTAGCGCACTTCCACTACACACTATTTGCGGGTGGCATCATGGGTATCATGGCTGGCGTGTACTTCTGGTTACCAAAAATGACCGGTCATATGTATAACGAAAAGCTAGGTAAACTTCACTTCTGGCTAACAGCGATTTCATTTAACTTAACCTTCATACCTCAGTTCTTCTTAGGTTTAGCTGGTATGCCACGTCGTATTCCAGACTACGCATTGCAATTCGCTGAATTTAATATGATTTCATCAATTGCTGCGTTCGTACTGGGCTTCTCACAATTGTTATTTGTTTACAATATTGTGAGCTGTATTAAGGGCGGCAAAAAAGCCACCAATCAAGTTTGGGAAGGCGCACAGGGATTGGAGTGGACATTGCCATCTCCACCGCCGTACCATAGCTTTACTGAGCAACCAACGGTTAAATAAGCACAAATACTTGGTTTTAATTCAAACCAAGTATTTAATTGGAATATTATGAATAAGCAAGTAGCAGATAAAAAATTAAGCAATAAAAAGACTGCCCTAATATTAGGCGGTCTCGCCTTAATTTGTTATGTAGTGTCGATGTTTGCGATATGGCAAAACTAGATAAAAGTGAGCAATTATCGCTTAAGGAGCAACTTGATTTAAAAAATAAGATTTTGGTGCGTAAGCTTCTGTGGTTGTTATTAGGATCTTTATTATTTGCCTTTGCCTTAGTGCCAATTTATGACGTTTTGTGCGAAATGACTGGTCTTAATGGTAAAACTAATAATACAGCAGCAGTGTTAACTAAAGCTAAAGTTGATGAAACGCGTTGGGTTACAGTGCAGTTCACTACCAATGTGATGCCAGGTTTGGGTTGGAATTTTTACCCCAAACAAAGCAGTATTAAGATGCACCCAGGCCAAATAGAAACCGTCATATTTATTGCGAAAAATACCACCAACCAAGTGGTAGTTGGTCGTGCGATTCCTAGCATTACGCCTGGGATTGCTGCTGCTAACCTTAAGAAAATAGAATGTTTTTGTTTTATCAACCAGGCGCTTAAGCCAGGTGAAGAAAAAGAAATGCCTTTACGTTTTTTTGTTAGTCCAGATTTGCCAAAAGATGTGTCCGACATGACTTTGTCTTATGCATTTTTTCCATCTGTTGACGAAGCAAAAAAATAGGCAGAAATTTGTTTTTAGTCGATAGTGAGGAAATAGTAGCAGTTTTGCTATTTCAATTTAATATAAAAAATGTACGGGAGTTATTGCATGGCGACACATTCTAACAATCAGTATTACGTACCTCACGGTAGCATTTACCCAGCAATTATATCTATGGGTTTACTATCGTTAGCTTCAGGATTTATTTTCAGCGTCGCTACAGATAAAAGTAAAGATTTAGCGTATTTGCAGGCACCAGGTAAATGGATGATGATTGTAGGTGCCGCGCTTATTTTATTTATGGTTTTCAAGTGGATGGGCTCTGTCATTACTGAAAGCCTCACAGGGCAATATAAAAGCTGGGAAGATAAATCATTCCGTATTGGCATGATTGTATTTATTTGCTCAGAAGTTGCTTTCTTTGCGGCCTTTTTCGGTGCGCTGTTTTATATGCGCGTCCTTTCTGTACCGGAATTAGGGGGTTATGATTTAGACATCACCCCGTATAAAGACTTTTTAGGCACATGGCCATCAACCGGCCCTGGTGGCATGACTGTATCAGGTGAATTTAAGCCTAGTACACTACACCCAATGGGCGCATGGGGCTTACCAGCTATTAACACTGCACTGTTATTATCTTCTGGTGCCACGATTACTTGGGCACATTGGGGCTTAATTAAAAATAATCGTAAACAGCTGATTATTGGGATGGCGCTTACAGTAGCACTTGGTATTGCTTTCTTGGCTTGCCAAGCGATGGAATACCATGAAGCCTACACCGAAATGGGCTTAACGCTAGGCTCTGGGGCTTATGGCGCTAGCTTCTTTATGCTCACAGGCTTTCACGGCTTTCACGTAATGTTAGGCACGATCATGCTGATTGTGATTTTACTACGTTGTATGAAAGGTCATTTCACACCTGAACATCATTTTGGGTTTGAGGGTGTTGCTTGGTATTGGCACTTTGTAGATGTCGTTTGGTTAGGTCTGTTTGTTTTTGTTTACTGGCTATAATAAAGACACTCTCCTATTAGTCTAGTAGACTGACGGTTAGTTAGCTGCATTGATCCATACTAAAACGCCTGATGCCTAGCATTGGGCGTTTTGTATTTTAGCCTTAGGCAGGAGAAGCTAGGCAACATGTGACGCGCCTTAAGCAACAGGCAAATACAACATCACCTTTGTGCCCACCCCATACTCACTTGTCAGCTCTACCGTGCCACCATGATGAGTGACAATGTCTTTCATTATCGCCATGCCTAAGCCAGTACCAGGCACGCTGCCTGATTGATCAGCACGGTAAAACCGCTCATAAACACGCTTCAACTGTTCAGGGGTCATACCAATGCCATGGTCTTGAATGGCAATGAGTACATGAGGCATTCCCTCACGCATAACTTCGGTCACCTGCATATTGATCTCACCATTATTCGGCGAGAATTTATAGGCATTACTTAAACAGTTCTTAATGGCTTGTTCAATTTTAATTTTGTCGATATTAATCTCTGGCAGGCTCGGGCTCATTTCAAGCACGACTTTATTGTGGTTATCTGGGGTAATCAATGTATCGGTCAGCGCCTTTAATATCGGTCCGATGGGCTGAAGCGTCATCTGATAAAGATTAGCCGCTTGCGCCTCCATTTTTGCCATATCCAGAATATCATTTAAGAGCGTAATCATGGCTTCTGATTGTCCATAAATCGTGGTAATCATCTCTTTTTGCATTTCTGCATCAAGCGGCATGTCTTTTAATAATTCTGCGTAGCCAAATATCGTGGTCATCGGCGTTCTAAGCTCATGGGCGGCAGTCGCAATAAACTCTGATTTCATTCTATCAACATGGGATCTTTCGGTAATGTCTTGAAAGTGGATGATGCGGCTGATGCGCGTAATATTGCAATCAACATAGCTACGCGCAATTACCTTAATGCCCTCGCACTGAATGGTAAAGGTTAATTCATGGTTGTTAATTGATGCAACAGTTTGCTTAGCCTTCAAATCAGCAATAATAGGCAAATTGGATGTGGCTAGGTAAGAGTCTTCACCGGTGCATTTTGCTTGAATAAAGCGGTCAAATTCTAGCTCAGTCAGCCCAATGAGCGTAGATTCGTTGACATTAAACATCTGCCCAAAGGCTGGGTTGATATTGGACACTTTACCATTGCTATCAATAACGACTATGGCATTTGGGTTCATAACGAAAAGAGCTGTTTTATCTTCATTTTCATGTTTAGTTAAATTTAAAGAATAAACCAAAATGCTAATAAATATTATAAGGACAGGAATAAGGTATTTTATAAAATCAAGAAATGTAATTTCTTTTACGTCATAGATCCCAAACCATTTTTCATAAATAGTGCTATAAACGCCATTAGCTTTAGTAACAGCTAATCCTTCATTGATTTTATGTAATAAGTCAGCTTGCCCCTTTTGCACGGCAAACGAGAACTTCTGTGAGAACCCCGCCTTGGTTTTGAGTGCCTCTATATTATTTAATCCTGTTGCTTGAATGGTCTGCATCCCAGCCAGCTTGCTTAATAGCATAGCGTCATGTTTACCTGATGCCAGCAAACGTAAGCCCTCTTCTGCAGTGTTGACTAACACCAACTGTTTTTTCCATCCCTTGGATAGCGCATAGTCATGTGCTAAGTCAGCACTCAAGACGATAATAGATTTGCCAGCAAAGTCATTTTCAGAACGTATACTGGTTTCACCCTTACGCACAAAAATCGCACCATGCACAACCACGTGCGGTACAGTAAAATCAGCGAACTCATGTCGCTGTTCTGATACTGCAAGATTAATCAAAACATCAATTTTTCCTGCTTTGAAATCTTGCAGAAGTTCATGAAAAGGCCGCACGCGGATGCTGTAATTTAAATCAGCCTCTGCCGCTACTGCTTTCCACAACTCAACGGTAAAGCCACCAGCAGTCTCGTCGGTCAATCCTGTGGCAAAAGGTGGGAAATCTTGCTCACTCCCCACGATGAGTGTGGATTTTTGAATTTGTGCGACTGGGGAGGGGATTGCTACTTGAGGATTGGTTTGGCTATCAGGGGTGAGCGCATACGCTGAATTGCTCGCAAATAATGAGAGAAATAATAACAAAAAAAAGCCTGGTAGTTGTATTCCCAGACGGGGTTTCATCAATATATGTAGTAAGTTGCCCATTTACAAAGTCTTTCATTTCATTCATCCAGCTGTCGGACAATTCTCTAATACTTTAATGATACCTTAAGTATTCCACATATAGATGAAGCCGAATTTTTAATTCAGTTATTATCGGTCCAATTAATCACGAAATTATTAGTATCAGTAGCATTTAGCAAATGTTTAATTAGAATGGTTGATGATGCAGTAAACATCATTTATATTGTATGAAACTATTCATAAAGAGAAAAAGTGATGAAAATCATTAGCAAGCCAACCCGCGCATTTAATGATCAAAAGCCAGGCACTTCTGGCTTACGAAAAAAAGTTAAAGTATTTCAACAGCCAGGCTATTTAGAGAACTTTGTACAAAGTATTTTTGATACGCTTAAAGTGCCAGCAGGCGCCACACTAACGGTGGGTGGGGATGGCCGCTATTACAATCGCCCAGCGATTCAAACGATTATACAAATGGCTGCTGCCAATGGTTTTGCTCGGGTTTTAGTTGGGCAGGCAGGCATCTTATCTACCCCCGCCGCTTCCCATATCATCCGTAAATACCACACTTATGGTGGCATGGTATTGTCTGCCAGCCATAATCAGGGCGGTATCAATGGTGACTTTGGTATTAAATATAATATTAGTAATGGTGGCCCAGCACCGGAAAAAATTACGGATGACGTATTTGCAAAAAGCAAACTCATTACTCACTACAAAACTGCTGATTTACCGGAAATTAATATTGATCATATTGGTGAAACGGTTTTTGATGACGGTAAATTTACCGTAAAAGTAATTGACGCGGTGCAAGATTACGCAGATTTAATGCAGGAATTATTTGATTTTACAGCTATTAAAAAATTATTAGCAAGTGGCTTTAAAGTGCAATTTGATGCTATGCATGCGGTGACCGGCCCTTATGCGCAAGAGATATTTACAAATAGACTTGGGGCGCCTACCACGAGCTTAATGAACTGCGTGCCTTCAGAAGATTTTAATGGCGGGCACCCAGACCCCAACTTAACTTACGCAGAAGATTTAGTGGAGATTATGTACGCCGGTGATAGCGCGCCAGATTTCGGCGCAGCGTCAGATGGTGATGGCGATCGCAATATGATACTGGGTAAAAATTTCTTTGTAACGCCTTCTGATAGCCTAGCTGTGCTCGCGGCAAATGCAACATTAGTGCCTGCTTATGCAACAGGTATTGCGGGGGTTGCCCGCTCTATGCCCACCAGCGGTGCGGTTGATCGTGTTGCAGCTAAATTAAATATCCCTTGCTATGAAACCCCTACGGGTTGGAAATTTTTTGGCAATTTAATGGATGCCGGCAAGGTGACGCTATGTGGTGAAGAAAGCTTTGGTACCAGCTCAAGTCACGTACGTGAAAAAGATGGGTTATGGGCCGTATTATTTTGGCTAAATGTACTGGCCGTCAAGGCTGATGCCTGTGGTCAGGCGCAGAGTGTGGAAGCTATTCTAATGGCACATTGGGCGGAATTTGGCCGTAACGTGTATTCTCGCCATGATTATGAAACAATCCCCACAGATGCAGCCAATAGCGTAATTCAACACATCAAAGCACAATTTGAAAGCCTACCGGGCCAAACTTTTGGTTCATACAGCGTTAAAACTTGCGATGACTTTAGCTATCTCGATTCGATTGATGGGTCTATTAGTCATAATCAAGGCATACGAATTTTGTTTGAAGACGGCTCACGCATCGTCTTTAGACTTTCAGGGACAGGGACTGAGGGCGCAACCATCCGCATCTATTTAGAAGCGTTTGAGCCTGACAGCCGTAAACATCATTTAGATGCACAAGTGGCTTTGGCTGAGATGATACAAATTGCGTTGCTGATTTCACAATTAAAAGAAAAAACTGGGCGTGACACACCCACGGTAATTACTTAATACACTAGAAAAACTTAAGTATTAATTTTCAATCTGCTTAATAGTCATTTCACCGTTAAATAACCGAACATCCATACGGCCTAGAAATGACATGCCTAGTAATGCATCACCATCTAAGCCAGGTGCAATCATGGCGGCCACATTGTGTGCGATGACGCCTCCTACTTTCACGGACTCTAAGCGCACCATATAGCCGACACTGTCGCCATTAGCTGTATTGGTGCGTATCGCATCTATACTTTTCAGATTAAGTTTATCCGCAATACTTTGTGAAATAGCTACACCTGTCGCACCAGTATCAACTAAAACATTCACTTTTTCTCCATTGATAAGCGCCTCAGTACGGTAATGTCCATCTAATCCGCGCTTCAATACAACTGTACTATCTTCACCTAAGTAATTAATTTTATTTGGATTTTGAATGCTGTCGACCAAGTAAAGAATCACGCTAGCAAGCGCTAACCATATAAGACTAATGACGATGGTATTTTTAGACATGGTGAACTTGATGAATTGTCGATAGTCTGATTATTCAGTCTCGTCTATCCAAGCAAGTTGTATCGCTTCTAATATTCTTTCGCCACATTTTTCGGGCGCGTCATTAAAGCCATCAAGCGCCATGACCCAGTCCATTAAATCGGTAAACCGAATGGTACGAGGGTCAATATCTGGGTGCTTATCATAGAGTGATTCAGCGATGTTTAAGCTGTCGGTCCATTTCATAATTGCAATCTCACTCATCAATAATCAAGGGGGTGTAAAGTAAGTTAATTATAGCTGGCAAATTGTAATGCCGATATTCGAAAAGCACCGACTTTAATCTTTATGGTTTTAATGTTCATCGCCGGGCGTGGTAAAATATGCCAAAATTTATTTATTAAAATTAATTACCGTATTTGGAAAGCTAAATATCATGTCACTTACCCCAATTAATCAGGCACCATTTAATTACACTCACACTTTAAATAAAGCTGACTCTGCCTTATGGGGCATGATTGAGCATGAAGTTGTGCGTCAGCATGAGCACATCGAACTGATTGCTTCTGAAAACTATACCAGCCCAGCAGTCATGCAGGCGCAAGGGTCTCAACTAACCAATAAATATGCTGAAGGTTATCCTGGCAAGCGTTTCTACGGTGGGTGCGAATATGTAGACCAAGTTGAGCAATTAGCGATTGATCGCTTAAAGGCCTTATACGGTGCGGAATATGCCAATGTGCAACCGCATTCTGGCTCACAAGCTAACCAAGCCGTTTATTTCAGCATCTTAAAACCAGGTGATACGGTAATGGGCATGAATTTAGGCCATGGTGGACATTTAACGCATGGTTCACCCGCCAACTTATCTGGCAAATTGTTTAACATCGTGCCTTATGGATTAAACGATCAAGAAGAAATAGATTACGATGAGATGGAGCGCATTGCCATTGAATGTAAACCTAAACTACTCATTGGTGGTGCATCGGCTTATGCGTTACGTTTTGATTGGGCGCGCATGGCAGAAATCGCTAAAAAAGTAGGTGCTTATTTTATGGTTGATATGGCGCATTACTCTGGTTTAATCGCCGCTGGCGTTTATCCTAACCCGGTACCACATGCCGACTTTGTAACCTCTACTACGCATAAAACTTTGCGTGGCCCACGTGGTGGCATTATTCTAGCTAAAGCAGAATTTGAAAAATCTCTCAATTCAAGTGTATTTCCAGCCTTGCAAGGTGGCCCATTAATGCATGTGATTGCGGCAAAAGCAACAGCATTCTTAGAGGCATCGCAACCTGAATTTAAAGCGTATCAATCGCAAGTGATTAAAAATGCTCAAGCAATGGCTGAGGCACTTACTGCACGTGGCCTGCGAATTATTTCAGGCCGTACTGAGTCGCATATGTTTTTAGTTGATTTGCGGCCAAAAGGCCTAACGGGTAAAGCTGCAGATGCTGCGCTAGGTTTAGCGCACATCACAGTAAATAAAAATTCTATTCCTAATGACCCAGAAAGCCCATTTGTAACTTCAGGCATTCGTATTGGTGCGCCAGCAATTACGACACGCGGCTTTAAAGAGGAAGAAGCTAAGCTAGTCGCTAATTTAATTGCAGATGTGCTAGATAATCCAAATGATGATGCAGTGATTGCAGCAACTAAAACCAAGGTGCATGCATTAACGGCACGATTTCCTGTTTACCAAAACTAGACGCCATACTTAAATCATGAAGTGTCCTTTTTGTGGTGATGCTGATACGCAAGTGATAGATTCACGTGTGAATGACGAAGGCGATTCTATTCGTCGTCGCCGAAAATGTGGGGTCTGTGATAAGCGCTTCACTACTTACGAAACAGCTGAGCTTCATATGCCACAAGTAGTGAAAACCAACGGTACACGCGAAGAATTTAATCGTGAAAAATTGCGTTTATCATTTTCACGCGCTTTACATAAGCGACCTGTGCCTACCGAATATGTAGATCGAGCATTAGATCGAATATCACAAAAATTGCTAAGTTTGGGTGAGCGTGAGATTCCTGCGCGAGAATTGGGTGAAAGCGTAATGCATGAACTCAAACTAATGGATAAGGTAGCCTATATACGCTTTGCCTCGGTATATCGCAGCTTTTCGGATGTAGGTGATTTTAACGATGCAATTCGAGATTTATAAGATGAGCAGGATAACGCTCAATCCATAGTAGTCATATAGGAATAGGCAATGAAATTTATAAACTGGGCCACAATCGTATTTACAGCGTTTACTGTATTACTCACCATCGTTTTTTTTAGTTGGTGGGCAATGAAAGACAGTCTTGTTTTTGGTAGCGAAAAATTTGATCAAGTTAAATGGATGCAAGCCGAGGCTAACCTGGAAAAAGAATGTAAGCGTGGCGATATGGCTTATGATTTACAACAGCACATACTTACTAAAGGTGCACCTAAAGTAGCTATTAGCATTTTATTAGGCCGTCCAAGCTATGAGGATGTTAACAGTATGGAATATGACTTAGGTCAATGCATGCATGTTTATCATGGCTTACTTATTTTCTTTGATGAAAATAATAACTTAATCAATAGTCGTATTTCATCGCATTAATGCCACGACTACAACCAGTTTAATCACTGAACCTCATTGTGTTTTCAACCGCTGACCATACCTACATGGCACTTGCACTGCAACTAGCAGAGCAGGGTTTATACAGTACGCAACCTAATCCAAGAGTGGGTTGCGTTATTGTGAAAAATAATCAAATCATTGGCCAAGGTGCGCATATTAAAGCAGGCGAATCGCATGCTGAAGTACTGGCTTTAAGCGAAGCAGGTGTACATGCAAAAGATGCTGAAGTCTATGTGACCTTAGAGCCATGCAATCATTACGGACGGACACCACCTTGCGTAGATGCCCTGATTAATGCGGGTGTTAAGCGCGTGATAGTAGCGATGCAAGATCCGAATCCATTGGTGGCAGGCCAAGGTATAAAGCGCTTACAAGCACAGGGCATCTTAGTTGAGATAGGGCTACATGAAAAGCAAGCCCTCGCCTTGAATTTAGGTTTTATTTCTCGCATGACGAAACAACTACCTTATGTCCGTAGCAAAATTGCAGCTAGTCTAGATGGCCGTACCGCGCTTAAGAATGGCAAAAGCCAGTGGATAACTTGTGAAGCTGCAAGAACTGACGTCCAGCATTGGCGAGCGCAGTCCTGTGCAATTATTACCGGCATAGGCACCGTGCTCAATGACAATCCAAGCATGACGGTACGTTTGGACCATGCCCCTTCAATCCATGGCATACGACAACCACTTCGGGTGATTATTGATAGTCGATTGCAAACACCCATAGATTGCAAAATGTTGGATAGCGCCATACTGAAAACCAGCCCTGTTGTTATCGCTTATGCAACAGATGCTAGCAATAAGGTCGGCAAATTAAGCGCCACAGGTGCGGAGCTAATGCAATTGCCCGACGTACATGGACGCGTTGACTTAATCGCTTTATTGTCAAATTTGGCTGCACGCGGCATTAATGAAGTGTTGCTAGAAGCTGGCCAAGGCCTGAATGGCGGCTTTCTACAGGCCAATTTGATTGATGAGTTTATTTTTTACTACGCACCAAAACTGATGGGGACAGATGCCAAAGCAATGTTTGCCATCCCGGAATTAACGCAAATGCAACAAGTGACAGATTTGCAGATATTAGATGTTCGGCACATAGGTTCGGATATTCGACTACGTGCAATTCCAATTCGGCCTAAGTAATTCTTTTATTCACACCAAATGCTAATAGACACCCATTGTCATCTTGACGCAGCTGAGTTTGATATCGATAGAGATCTTGTTATAGCGCAAGCAGTCCAGCAAGGCATATCAAAAATTGTAATACCGTCTGTAACGCGCAATAATTTTGAGGCCGTCATTGCGCTATGTAATCAACATAAAAATTGCGCCTACGCGCTTGGCGTTCATCCTATGTACGTTGATTCCGCCTCAGGGGATGACCTCGAAACGTTAAAAACTTATATTGAACAATATAACCCTGTCGCCATCGGTGAAATTGGTCTTGATTATTTTGTGACGAATGAAAAAAACAACCCAGAACATATCACGCGTCAAACTTATTTTTTTACTGAACAACTTAAAATAGCTAAACAGTATAACTTGCCAGTCATACTGCATATCCGTCATGCCGTGGATGATATATTGAAGCATTTACGTCGTTATGAGGTTAATGGCGGCATAGCCCATGCCTTCAATGGTAGCTTTCAACAGGCAGAGCAACTAATCGCCTTAGGTTTCAAACTGGGTTTTGGTGGCGCTATGACTTATAGTCGGGCGTTAAAAATTCGTGAACTTGCTTGCAAGCTCCCTTTCGAGTCTATTGTGCTAGAAACAGATTCACCTGACATTCCACCAGAATGGATAGGACCCGCAGGTAGAAATACACCGCTAGAACTGAGCAAAATTGCACAAGTTTTAGCTGATTTAAGACAAGTAAATGTAGCGGAAGTGCTTGATATTACTAGCGCTAATGCATTGAGAGTTTTACCAAAACTGACTTACTTATGCACATCACCTCATGTGCTACTTTAAGTTTTACTAAAAACCCTTATCAATCAAAGGGCGTTTTATAAGTTATTGATTTATAAAGATAAAATATTAGGTTAAAAAATAAGCGATTTAAAAAAATCCTTATAAATTCAGATGTTACATTTTAGTGTCACAGTTATTCACAAAGTTATCCACAGATATTGTGGAGCATATTTTTCGATTTATTAAGCTTTTTTAAAGTCAACTTTTTTATTATTTATTTTTCATCTAAATTGAATTTTTATTTGTAGGAATTTCCTTTTTTTATGTTAGTAAAATTACAGCAATATCGCACTATTTGGTCGAATGCAGCCCTAGCCAATTGCTCAGGCACTGTTTCTATTATTGACCAAACAAAGTTGCCGCATGTTTTTGAGATTGCTTGCATTGAAAACCTGCATCAAATGATTACGGCGATCAAAACCATGCAAGTCCGAGGGGCCCCTTTGATAGGCGCTGCAGCAGCTTATGGAATTGCTTTAGCGATGCAAGAGGATGCGAGTGATCAACATTTACAGAGCGCGGCGTTTAGTCTTATCCAAAGTCGCCCTACCGCTGTTAATTTAAATTGGGCAGTCCAACGCATGCTCAATCTATTATTACCACTGACTGCTGCAAATCGTAATGAAGCTGCATGGCGAGAGGCTGCTAACATCTGTGATGAAGATGTATTGCTCAACCAAGCAATAGGGCAACATGGCTTAAGTTTGATCGAAAGTGCATATCAACAAACAAGTAGCATCGTAAATCAAAGTAAAGTGTTTAATATCCTCACTCATTGCAACGCTGGTTGGTTAGCTACCGTTGATTATGGCACTGCGCTTGCGCCTATCTATGCCGCACATAATGCTGGTATGAATGTGCATGTATGGGTCGATGAAACACGCCCGCGCAATCAAGGTGCTAGTCTGACCTCATGGGAATTAGCTCAACATGGCGTACCGCATACGGTGATTAGTGACAATGCAGGCGGCCATCTGATGCAACAAGGCTTAGTAGATATGGTCATGGTTGGTGCAGATCGCGTCACGAGTACTGGTGATGTGTGTAATAAAATTGGTACTTATCTAAAAGCATTGGCCGCTTTTGATAATCAGGTGCCATTTTATGCTGCTGTCCCAAGTCCGACGATTGATTGGGCGATTGCAGATGGCTTAACTGAGATTGAGATTGAACATCGACATGGCGATGAGCTAGCCTACATGCAGGGCCTAGCGGCAGATGGCAGCATCCAAAATGTCCGAGTAATACCGGTCGAATCTAAAGCTGTTAACCCAGCATTTGATGTGACCCCTGCGCGATTAGTCACAGGAATTATTACCGAGCGAGGCATCTTTTCGCCAGATAAGTTAATTCTTACACGACAATATTGAATAATAAGCATTATTTACGCTGTGGAAAACATTACTTAGGAATAATATTGAAATGCAATACCTACCTGAATCTATACTGCGTGAACAACTACTTAAAACTAGCCAACAACTAGCAGCACTTGGCCTTAACAAGGGCACCTCTGGCAATGCTAGTGTGCGCTGTGAAGGTGGCTTTTTGGTGACCCCGTCAGGGATGAAGATTGAGGAAATGTCATCACCCAGCATGGTGAAAATGTCTTGGGATGGTGGTTTTGAAGCAAACAAAAAACCCTCCAGTGAATGGCGTTTTCATCGAGATATTATGCAAAATAAGTCTGAAATTAACGCAATTATTCATACACACAGTATGTTTGCTACCACTTTGGCTTGTTTGCACAAAGATATTCCACCTTTTCACTATATGATTGCCATTGCTGGCGGCGATACCATACGCTGTGCAGACTATGCGCTATTTGGCTCGCAAGCATTATCAGCTAATGCATTAGCCGCATTGCTAGAACGCAAAGCTTGCTTGTTAGCAAACCATGGCATGATTGCACTAGGACGTGATTTAGACGATGCGCTAGCTGTGACGCTAGAAGTAGAAAACTTATGTGAGCAATATTGGCGAACCTTGCAAATAGGTGAACCACACTTATTAACTGAGGCTGAAATGCACGCAGTATTTCAGCAGTTTAAAGGTTATGGCAATTGGGTAATTTAGAAATTAAACACCTCATCATAGAAATGGGCATTACCACGCCACCAACCCAAAAGAGATGAAATAACGAAGGCCTAGAGTAAATCTAGCCCTTTTTCTTTGGGGATGTCTGCTTAGAACTAGCACGATTAATTTTACGTTAGGCTCTTATGGGCCATTAAGAGACGTTCATTCAAATGTTAAATTAACCTCCCACGTAGTGGCTCATATTTTGCAAGAATAATATATTTATAATTTATGATAAATAAATCGTATAATTGCATTTATTTGATAAATATAAAAATATATTACTATTTATATAAATTAGTATTTATTTATCAAATAGTTAGCAGCATTCTCAATCTTTAAGGTTATAGCTCAAATTTTGAATGTCCATTCATTTTTTTGTATCGATTAATTGGAAAAAGTATGAGCAAATCAATAGGTATAGTGAAGTTTTTATTTATAGCCATTGTTGGCTACATATGTCTTGGCACTTCGATTGCACAGGCCGCTTACATAATAATGTATGGGAATGAATGCATTGAAGATCCTCCTTTTAGAGTTGTGAATATGAGCTTTTGTAGCAGTCCTTCATCATCGAGCAGTTCTTCATCATCGAGCAGTTCTTCATCATCGGCTACGGCAGAAGCCCTTTTGACAAAAATTCTGATTCCTCCACCTACAATCCCTCAGCCTATATATGTGGGTAGAAAAGAGGATTGTACTGGTAGCATTCTCTACCAATGTGATACGTATGACATGTACCAAAATCCAGATGGTACAACTACAAATGTTTTAAAGCGTACTTGCAATGAGGGATCCAGTGGTGGTGAAAGTTGTACAAATTATGGTGTGACGCCATTAGCTGGAAAGTTCTTTGTCAGCAATCTTTCTATCGACCCAGACTATACCAACACAAGGGTTGATGCTGCGGGATCTCTTTTGGGAACGGCACAGCGAATGAAAACATACGGGGTCGCTATATCGTACATGCAAGATTTTGGGGATTGGGGTTACTCCTTGGTGATTCCTCTTCACCACACCAACAACAATTCCGTTTATTCCGCACTAGATAACACGCAGGTAGGGATAACGCTTGCGCCTACTTATCATTTATTCAAGGAACAAGTTCATGGCATGACATTGGATTTGGGTGGGCTCATTGGCTACAGTCATACCTCGTTCTCGGATGTAAGCGCAGTGCGCGATCCATCAGGTACTTACAATTATTCCGATTTTGGAAACCTCAACACTACATTCGCTAGCTTTAATGTTATGTTTAGCAAGCAACTCCAACCTAATACAAGACTGGCCTTGACAGCCAATGCCATTGAGTACGACAACAGTGGTGCTGGGTCCATGATGGGGAATACAGGGAACATGCTACTGGCATCGGTTGGCTTAAGCCAGGCAGTTTCAAGTAAGCTTTTAATGAATGCTTCTGTGCAGGCGGTTCAGTTTAAACAAAACACCTTCGATACTAAATCAAATTATTGCAGTCTAGCCTTGGGTGCTAATTACAATATTAACAACCGTTCATCGGTATTATTTAATTTGACGCAATCTATTAATGCAGATCATCTAAACATGACTTCTGCAAATCTGACTTACAAAATGGAACTTCAATAGTGTCCTGCTTGGATTGGGTAAAGACCACCTTATTGGTGGTCTTTTTTTATTGTACTCATAGTTACGCCGGTGAGGTTCATTCGGAGTTGCATCCAAATTTCCCAAGTACAGCAATTGAATTACAAGATGGTGATGTAATTTTAAACGATGGATTAGGTTTTATTTCGTCATTTAACAAAGAGTTCGGATACCCTATCGGCCCTTACACGCACGTATCAGTTTATATCGAGTTTCCAGGGGAAGATCCCATAATCGTGGGTTATACCGATGAAGGTATACAAATTAGCTCCCCTGGAAATGTTCTACACCGGAATTTCCGTCTAGCGCTTCTCCGCCCAATTGCCAAA
>CANNEG010000008.1:0-30155 GCA_947503455.1 Betaproteobacteria bacterium | reverse complement strand
TTGAAAATCCGCGTGTCACTGGTTCGATTCCAGTCTCGGCCACCAATAAAATCAAGCTCACAGCGATGTGGGCTTTTTTTACGTCTAGTGCTTTACATTCTTTTCAGACTACCTTAAATACGATAATATTAACTCGTCTCTTAAACAATGCTTACCCCTATAGGTGGAAATGTAACTATGTTCAAATCAGCTGAGCTAGGAAACAAAATTGATAAGCATGTTTACGATAAAGAGATTCCTTCGCTTCGGAAGGCATTGCTAGACGCACAGTTTAATCTTGTAAATACAGCAAACTTTCAAGTGATTATTTTAGTGGGCGGCGTGGCTGGCGCTGGTCGGCGCGAGACAGTTAACCTATTAAATGAATGGATGGATCCGCGCTACATTCAAACGCATGCGATGGGCAATCCTTCTGATGAGGAACTAGACCGTCCAATGATGTGGCGCTTTTGGCGGGCACTACCCCCAAAATCTAGAATTGGCGTTTTTCTTGGCTCTTGGTATACATGGCCCATACTCAATCAAGTACACGGCATAACCACAAGCGCGGAGTTACATCAGAGTCTAGAGCGCGCCAAGTTGCTAGAGCAAATGTTGCACTCTGAAGGTGCAGTCATCATCAAACTCTGGTTACATCTATCCAAGGATAAACAAGAAAAGCGCCTGAATGCGCTTCATAAAAACCCAGCCACTCGCTGGCGCGTCACGGATAGAGACTTTAAGCAACTAAGCGCCTACGACAAGTTTCAATCTGTATATGAAAGCGTAATCCACCATACCAATACAATAGAAGCGCCTTGGGTTATCATTGAAGGTGCAGACCCATATTATCGCAATCTAACTGTAGGAAAAGTAATCTTAGAGGCCCTATGCAACCGTTTAGATCAATCAAGCACAACCGCTAGCAAGACCAATGTACCTGCGCAACTGCCTTCACTAGATAACCTCCATATTTTGAAGTCACTCGATTTAACTAAATGTATCGAAAAAAAGAAATTTAAACTAGGTCTAGAAAAATATCAGGAAAAACTAAATCTCTTATCTAGAGACCCTCGATTTAAGGATATCTCCGTCGTCATTGTTTTTGAAGGAAATGATGCGGCCGGTAAAGGCGGAAGTATTCGGCGCATTACTGCGGCCCTAGATGCCCGTTATTATCAGGCAGTGCCGATTGCAGCCCCCACTGAAGAAGAGCGCTCCCAGCCCTATCTATGGCGATTTTGGCGACACATTCCGCGTAAAAGAAGAGTAACAATATTTGACCGATCTTGGTATGGCCGAGTATTGGTGGAACGTGTTGAAAGATTTTGCACAGAAAATGACTGGTTGCGTGCCTATAATGAAATCAACGAATTTGAAGCGCAGTTAGTTCGGCATAATATTCTTGTCGTCAAATTTTGGCTGGCAATTAGTAAAGAAGAGCAACTCCGTCGCTTTGAAGCTCGTCAGAAAACCGCATACAAAAGTTTTAAAATTACCGATGAAGACTGGCGAAACCGTGAGAAGTGGGAAGATTACGAGCAAGCAGTCTGCGACATGATAGACCATACCAGCACAGCAGCTTCACCTTGGACGCTGATTGAAGCCAACGACAAAAACTATGCTCGCATCAAAATACTAAAAACGCTGTGTAGCCAAGTTGAAGATATGTTGGATTCGCTACCTAACAATCAAAAAGCTGTTAAATAAATGATCCCTAAAAATATCGCACTCGTTGATGACGTCATATGCCAATGCAGCGGCACCACAAGGGCTCATGTTCAACGTCTATTCGAGCAAGGTTGTAACTTAGATGATATTTCAAGGCGAACCGGCGTCATCTCAGGATGTGGCGGTTGCGAGTGGGATATTGCACAACTGGTAAACGAACTATCCAAACATAAAAACAATATATAGCTCTACACTAAATGTAAGTGTGGAGCTATATATGCATACGTTACATTAGCCGCACTTACTCTCGCCGCAATTTAGGCAAGTTAAACAGCCATCCATCACAATAGCTGCTTTAGTATTGCATTTACCGCATAGTTGAGCACCTTTAGGGAAGCCTTCTGCAGTTACTTCTTCGTCAGCTTTAGCATGCTTTTCTAGGTATTCTGCTTTTTTCTCATCTACTAATTTTTGCTGGTGCTGATCTAAACCTGGTTTTTTAAGCATCCCGATTTCTTGCAGGTGCTGTTCAACCACTTCACCAATTTCTGCCACTAAACTAGGTACAAATTTACCGCCTTTTTTAAAGTAGCCGCCACTTGGTTCAAAGACGCTTTTAAGCTCTTCAACCAGGAAAGTAACATCGCCACCTTTACGAAACACGGCGGACATGACGCGCGTTAGCGCAACAATCCATTGAAAATGCTCCATGTTTTTAGAGTTAATGAATATCTCGAATGGGCGACGATGTTCTTGCGGCGTACCATCGTTCATAATCACATCGTTAATGGTGATATATAGCGCATGCTCTGTTACCGGGGTTTTGATTTTGTAGGTATTACCCACCAACTTATCTGGACGGCTCAGAGGCTCGCCAATTTGCACGACTTTAGTAGCTGCAACTCTTTGTGCTTCTAGCTCCACCGCTTTATTTTCTGCATCTTTTTTATCTTGCTCATTCACCAGCGCGTAGCCGACAATTTTCTTTTCTATTTTAGTTGCCATTTTTTTCTCCTTGCAAGGCCATCCCTCGCACTAGCCCTCTTCCACAGGAAGAGGGTGTTAAATTTAGAATTTTCCGTAATAACCTTCTTTGAGCGCATCATAAAGATTGGCCGCTGAGTGGATTTCACCATCGTATTCAATCTCTTCGTTACCTTTAACTTCTAGCTCAGTACCGTCATCTAGCGTGAACTTGTAGGTGGTGTTTTCTAAATCTTTTTCCGTCACCAACACACCTTGGAAAGCTTCCGGATTAAATCTAAATGTTGTGCAACCTTTTAAGCCTTTATCATAAGCATAGAGATAAATGTTTTTGAAATCTTCAAAATCATAGTCGGTTGGTACATTAATAGTTTTTGAAATTGAACTATCAATCCATTTTTGCGAAGCCGCTTGAATATCCACGTGTGCTTTAGCTTGAATGGTTGAAGAGTCTAAAAAGTAATCAGGCAACTTTTCATCTTCTTGATCACTAAATGGCATTGCTTTAGCATTAATCAACTCACGATAAGCCAACAATTCATAAGAGAATACGTCGACTTTTTCTTTTGATTTTTTACCCTCACGAATCACGTTGCGCGCGTAATGGTGAGCAAATGACGGCTCAATACCGTTACTTGCATTGTTTGCTAACGATAGTGAAATCGTACCGGTTGGGGCGATAGAGCTATGGTGAGTAAAACGTGCGCCTTTGCTAGAAATTTGATTGCGTAAGCCTTCTGGAAACTGTTGCATATAGCGACTATATTTACCTAACAAAACTTTACCCGCAATTTTGCTACCCACCTTAATGCCATCTGCTGCCATTTCTGGGCGTTTAGCCAGCATATCTGCAGTCACTTCAAACTTCTCGTCCATAATCGGCGCCGGGCCTTTTTCTTCAGCCAGTTGCACGCCGACATTCCATCCCTCTTCAGCCATAACACGGGTGACTTCATCGGTAAATTTGAGCGATTCTTCTTCACCATATTTCATTTTCATCATAGTAAGACTAGAACCTAAGCCCAAATAACCCATACCATGACGACGTTTACGCATAATTTCATCGCGCTGTTGTTGTAGTGGCAAGCCATTTATTTCAACAACGTTATCTAACATGCGAGTGAAAATCGCCACCACATCCCGGTACTCTTTCCAATCAAAAAAGGCTTCACCTGTGAACGGATGTTTCACAAAACGCGTCAAATTGATTGAACCTAGCAAGCAAGCGCCATAAGGCGGAAGCGGCTGCTCACCGCATGGGTTGGTGGTACGAATATTCTCGCAAAACCAATTGTTGTTCATTTCGTTCACGCGATCAATCAAAATAAAACCTGGCTCAGCAAAGTCATAAGTGCTGGACATAATCACATCCCACAAACGGCGCGCCTTAATTGTTTTATATACACGACACGCAACTTTCCCCGCATCTACGCCATCGGTTTTAGTGAGATATTTACCTTTAACTGGCCACTCACGCCAAACCACTTGTGCAATATCATTCACATTCAAACCATCAACAATCGCCTCTTTTTCAGTGACAGGGAAGGCAAGCTTCCACTCAGCATCAGCCTTTACTGCTTCCATAAATTCTTTAGTAATCAGGCATGAGAGGTTAAATTGACGTAAGCGACCATTTTCGCGCTTGGCTTTAATAAAGTCGGTAACATCAGGGTGAGAAATATCGAAAGTTGCCATCTGCGCGCCACGGCGACCGCCTGCACTTGATACAGTGAAGCACATTTTATCGTAGATATCCATGAACGATAGTGGCCCACTTGTATAAGCACCAGCGCCTGCTACAAATGCGCCTTTAGGACGCAAAGTAGAAAATTCATAGCCAATACCACAACCTGCTTTAAGTGTTAAGCCTGCCTCATGTACTTTTCCTAGAATATCATCCATGCTGTCTGATATAACGCCTGACACTGTACAGTTGATGGTAGACGTTGCTGGCTTATGCTCTAAGGCACCTGCATTTGATGTAATGCGCCCTGCTGGAATTGCACCACGGCGTAAGGCCCATAAAAATTTCTCATGCCATTCAATACGCTTTTCTTCTGTAGTTTCTACATCAGCCAAAGCACGCGCTACACGCGCGTAAGAAGCGTCGATATCAGCATCAACATGTTCGCCTGTTTTTGTTTTTAAGCGATATTTTTTATCCCAAATATCTAGCGACACAGGCTGAATCGGAATTTCTTTTTCTGGACCCGATTCTGATTTGCTTGCTGATTCAACTACTTTTAGCATGGATACCCCTCCTCAACTGTAGTCTTACGCGCTATTAAAATAGATTTTTGCGCTAAGCCCGTGATTTTTAATTAAAAACTATTATTTTTGTAAAAAATATACCACCTAAACACAATATGTTGTGTCTGGAACAGCAATTTATGCCTTTATTTTGTGTACGTCAACCCTATTTTTACATCCATTTCTTGCACCATTTTGGTGTATTTTTTTGTAAATGGCGTCTGCATTTGCATTGAGATAGGGTAAGCAGTCACTTACGCCAAAGTTATAACTAAAAATATTTAAAAATAAATTTATTGCAAAACATGGCGATTAATGTGTGTGCGAATTTTGGCAAAAACAACAATGTCAATTTTGTGAGAAAATGCACTATGAGCCGTTTTTTCTATTCGCTATTATTGTATTTACTGTTGCCATTAATGCCCTTGAAATTACTTTGGCGCGGTATCAAGCAACCTGACTATCTAAAACACTGGCATGAGCGCTTTGGTTTTTATTATGCACGTCCCAATAAATCCGTTATATGGTTGCATTGTGTTTCAGTAGGCGAAACGCGTGCGGCAGCGCCTTTAGTTAAAGCATTAATTCAGCAATATCCCCATCATCAAATCTTACTGAGCCACAGCACACCTACTGGGCGCAGCACAAGTGAACAATTATTCGCTGACAGCTTACAAAGAGTCTATTTACCTTATGACGTACCTTTTGCGGTGAATCGCTTTTTAAAGCACTTTAACCCAGCGATTGGCGTGCTATTAGAAACCGAGCTTTGGTTTAATTTAATAGCAACTTGTAAGCAACGCCATATTCCACTATTACTAGTTAACGCAAGGCTTTCAGAAAAGTCTGCCTATGGTTATAGAAAATTAGGCAATCTAGTCAATGAAGGTTTGCAAAATCTATCGGCCACTGCAGCTCAAACCACACAAGATGCACAGCGCCTAGAAATGCTAGGCGCTAAAAATGTACAGGTGGTAGGTAACTTAAAATTTGATGTCATGCCCCCAGAGACGGCATACTCGAAAGGACAATCTTTACGCTATTTATTTGGGGAAGAACGTCCAGTATTTTTGGCTGCCAGCATGCGTGAAGGTGAAGAAACCCTAGTATTAGATGCAATTATTGCGGCACAACTTCCCCGCTTACTCACTGTGATTGTGCCACGCCACCCACAACGGTTTAACGAGGTGGAAGCTTTACTAAAACAGCGTGGCTTTCGCTACGAAAAACGCTCTACTCTTCATCAAATAGTTGCGGCTGAAACGCAGGTTATTTTAGGTGACAGCATGGGCGAGTTATTTAACTATTATGCAAGTGCGGATGTCTGCTTAGTGGGCGGCAGTTTGCTACCTTATGGCGGGCAAAATCTGATTGAAGCGATGTGCATGAGTAAACCGGTGATACTTGGCGAACATACCTTTAACTTCAAAGAGGTGTCCGAACTTGCTGTAGCTAAATGTGCTGCTTGGCTTGTAAAAGACTTAGCAGAGATGACAAAAGCTATTCAAGCGTTAATAGAAAGTCCAAAAAAACAAGCAGAGATGGGCGCAATGGGACTGGCATTATGTGAATCATTACAAGGGGCTACTCAAAAGACAACAGCCCTCATTTCAGAATTTTTAAAACCTAACTCACATTAAGTTGGGTCACATATATCAGCTCACAAGCGCCACTACCAACATCGTCCCGACTCAATGAGCTTCGCCAACGCCAGCCATCTGGACTTTTTGCTTCCACCAACAGCCCTTTTATTTTAACTAACTGGCCGACTCTTATATTGCTGAGTTGACGCCGAATAATATTGTCAGCGGGAATAATATGTGTGTTCGCTGCGTGAATCTCAATTTCGTGTTGCGAAATAGGTAATTTATCTGCATGCCAATAAAACCACCGATGTCGCTGAGAAATATCGACTTTATTAAGTATCGCTTCATCTGACATGGGGCCCCAGCCTAAGGCTAAATCAGTAGGTGATAATTTAGATGCCATGCCAACCGAATAGTCTTCTCTAGATAAAACTCTAGCTTCTATTGAATAATCAGCCAGTGCTGTCAGCATAAAACCATTCAGCTGAATACTATCGGCAGAACTGTTGCTTTGAATGGGTTCGCTAGGTGCAATTTCACCAGCCCCATGAGTGACTGGTCGATTGTGATAGTGATGGAAACTACCGTATCCTATTAGCACTGCAATTAACACACCCTTCCAATTCATGGGCTGTGCGTGTTAGCGAATAAGTTTACTGATCACTTTAAAGGCATCACCTTCAGCCTTACCTAACCATTCAAACACAATAGATTCGGTATTACTAATAATGCAACCAGCATCGCGCATTCTGGCTATGGCGTTAGCTTTATTGGCTGAGTTGCGTGAAATAATTGCGTCTTCCACGACAAACACTTGTTTATCTGCAGCCAGCATATCCATTGCAGTTTGTAATACGCAAATATGTGCTTCCATACCGGTCAATATGACTTGTGAACGATCTCGCGTGAGTTGACGCCTAAACTTAGGCTCGGCCATACATGAGAAAGCAATCTTTTCTACCGGCGTAATGTTAGGCATCAGTGATAATAGTTCTGGAACACTATGCCCTAGCCCTTTGGGATACTGTTCTGTGAGGATAACTGGCACCGAGACGAGCGCAGCAGCCTGCATCAAAATACCTATGTTATTAATTGTTACTTGCAAAGGCTCTTGTGGCATAACCGTGCCCAACTGCGCTTGCATATCGATAATGATAAGCTGACTGAGGTTCGCTTTTGTCAGCAAGTTAGTGGCCATTGCTCAACACTAACTGCTGATTAATATCCAGCAAATCTGCTTCTGCAACTACACCAGAAGCGGCCTTCAGGCGAATAATATTCACTAAGTAATTGTAGCGTGCTTGCAATAAATCTCGTTTGGCGCTAAATAGTTGCTGCTGTGCATTTAACACATCAACAGTGGTGCGCACCCCTACTTCATAGCCTAATTTTGTTGAATCTAATTGGCTTTGACTACTAATGAGTGCTTGATCTAATGCCTTAACCTGCGCAATCGTTGTACTTAAATTAAGATAAGCACGCTGTGTATCCAATTCTGTTTGGCGGCGCGCTATTTCAACATCATCTTGTGCTTTTTGTTTATTCAGTGCCGCTTGCCGAACAAGTGAGCTAGTTGCGCCGCCCTGATACAAAGGGATTTGCAATTGCAAACCGATGGCGCCCGTTTTAAGTTCATTCCCCGTACTAAAGGCTGAAGCGCTTCCATTGGCATAAGAATCCGTATAGCTAGCGACAGCATCTAAGGTAGGTAAATGTCCGGCTTTAAAGCGCTCTATCTCTTGCTCGGAAAACTTAGCAATATCTTGCTGTATCTGTATAGTTAAATTATTCTGTGCCGCCACTTCTAACCAACCATCCATACTTTGCGCTAAATTATTCGTTTTGATATCCGCTTTCACGGTAGCTAACTTTGGTGGGAACTGTCCGGTAATGGCTTGAAGTAGATGTTTAGCAATTTGATATTCATTCACAGCGGCTATTTCTTGCGCTACTGTTAAATCATATCGAGCTTGCGCCTCATTAACATCGGTAATGGTTACTGTACCTACTTCAAAATTTGCTTTAGCTTGCTCTAACTGGCTTGAGATGGCGGTTTTTTGCGCATCAATTAAATCAATTTTATCTTGAGCGATTAGCACGTCAAAGTATGCTTGTGTGGTTCGTAAAATAAGCGCTTGCTGACTTAAATGTAGTTGCTTATCGGCCTGACTAACCTGCGTTGTAGCTTGTTCTATCTGTATTAAATTTTGTTTCCGATAAATGGGCTGACGCGCATCTACCCCGTATTTATAATTTTCAAAATTAGACTTGCTTGGATCTCTTGTAGAGCTGATATACCGAATATCTGACTGAACAGCATTGGTCTCTGCATTAAAATTAATGGTAGGTCGATATAGCGCTTTGCCTTGTTCGATAATTTCTTGCGCAGCCTGGTTAGCACTTAAGGCAGAGGCTAGCGTTGGGTCATGGGCTAATGCTTGCTGATAAATATCAAGTAAAGACTCCGATTTGCCTTGTATGACAGCATCATCAGCGGCATAGGCGGCCATTGAGATCATTAAAGATGCTGTAAAAATCCATTTTTTTTGCATATTTTTATTAGGTTAAAACTCAAATTTAGCTGCTTGTGGCGCATTAACTAGCGGTGGCAAACAGGTTTCAAAAAGCACTTCTTTACGGCTAACGCCATCACTGACTCGTTGCGTTAGTATTGCCTGCATAATTGGCAACTCACCGACCACACTAAACATACGACCGCCGGCATTAAGCATTTGTTCAGCGGCACTTGGATGTATTTGCAAAGACCCAGCAAATACAATCACATCGTAAGGTGCCTCACTGGCATAGCCATTCACTGCATCCGCAATATATAAGCTCACATTGTAAATATTGTGTTTTTGCAAATTCGCCTTGGCAAGGCTTGATAGCTCAGGAATAATTTCTACTGAATGCACATGCGCGGCAAGCTTTGCTAATAGCGCCGTTAAATAACCTGCACCAGTACCAACCAGCAAAACTTTGTCAGTTTTTTTAACGCCCAGTGCCTGTAAAATTTTACCTTCTATTTTTGGCGAAAGCATTGTCTGACCATAACCAATAGGCAATTCAATATCAGCGAAAGCTAAGCCTTGTTGAGACTCTGCCACAAACTGCTCTCGCGGCACTTCATTAAACAAATCCAACACGACTGGGTCTAACACTTCCCAAGTACGAATTTGCTGTTCTATCATATTAAATCTAGCGACATCGCTAGGCTGGTTAAATCTTGTTTGTGCTGTTTGTGTCATGGCAAATCTTCCTTTCAATTGCCTTTATTATAGCGCTAGCTATCAGCAATAACGCTATTATTAATTGGCTTTCTTGGTAGCTAATTTCAGTTCTCCAGCTTTATAAGCGCGGCTTGCCGTTTGATAATAAGCAATTGCTTCATTTACTATCGTTTCATCTACTTTTGTTGGCACAGAATCATAGTTTTCCGAATTGACTTGATACGCTTCCGTTTTTCTCTTCGGCGACAGCACTATCAACGTATCATTTCTTAAATAACCTAACGACTGATAATTACTAATAAATGCACGCTCAGGCAACTTCTCAGCCTCAGCTTTAAATAATGACTGCCCATAAAACTGTCCTGCATTTTGAGTACCTAAAACATCAAGCAGTGTTGGCACAATATCAATTTGGCTAGCCAAACGATTGTAATGCCTTGCAGGTAACATATCAGGTGCATATAAAAATAATGGGATATGATATTTAGCGACAGGCAATTTAGTTTTGCCTGCTACTGAAGCACAATGATCTGCCACGATCACAAAGACCGTATCTTTAAACCATGGTTTAGATTTTGAATTTTCAATAAATTTACCAATGGCATAATCGGTATATTTCACCGCAGCATTTCGGCTACCCTGCGGCAAATCAATTTTACCTTCAGGAAAAGTATAAGGTCGATGATTGCTGGTCGTCATAATATGTGCAAAAAATGGTTTATGCGTTTGTTCATTCTCATCAAAAATTTTAATGGAATTATTAAATAAACTTTCGTCATCCACGCCCCATACATTCTCAGCCTGTATAGATTTAGCATCAAAGTCTGTGCGGTCGATTACTTTATAGTTATTGCTACTAAAGTAGGCATTCATGCTATCAAACACACCATATCCACCGTAAATAAAGAAGGTTTCATAATTCTTCTCCCGCAAAAGCTCACCGATTGTAGCCAAATGGTCACTGCCAGGACGGTGCACAATCGCTTGACCTGGAATCGGTGGGGTTGCGATTGAAAGTGCGTCTAACCCACGCACAGTACGTGTGCCTGTGGCAAAAAGCTTATCAAATACCACGCTTTCGTCTGCCAATTTATCGAGATAAGGCGTCAGGTTTTTCTTGTTGCCATAAATGCCCAAATATTCAGCCGATAAGCTTTCTACTGAAATAAGCACTACATTTTTTGGGTTACGCTTAAATGGACCTAGCGCACTTTTACTCGTAACTTCTGTAGATAACGTGCCCGGGGTAACTTGCCGATTTGACCCCATCGATCGCAAAATACTTAGCGCCTGCGCCTGTGGAATAGTTTTATAAAACTTATCATAATCTAGCTCATTGCGACGTGCGGCCGCAGAGAAGCTAAAAATACCGTTACCTGCTAGCTCATTGGCATAAGCATTTTTACTAAATTCCATTTGATCTACATTAGCCAATTGAAAACTAATGACGGGTAACGCGATGACTGCTATGAGTAATTTTGCTTTTTGCTTGAAAGGTTTCAGCGCGGTATCTAAAGCAACTACTTTACTTAGACCATACAATAACGCCAACGCCACTAGCGCAATAATAAGCAGTATTAATGGTACAGGGTAGGATTCGCGGATATTGCCGATAACTTCTTTGGTGTAGATTAAATAATCAACAGCAATAAAATTAAATCGCGTAGTGAATTCTTGCCAAAAAATATACTCAGAAACCGCACCAAATAATAGAGCAAACGTCACAAAAAAGATGACAATCCATCGCGCCTTAATCATCCAAGGCTTGCCACGCCAACTATTGGGAATACACAAAGACGTAAGAAAAAATGGAGCCGCCAAGTAACAAAGGGCGTTTAAATCAAACCAAAGCCCCACACTAAAGGCTTTAAATGCTTGCCCTATGGAAAGCTGATTGACGCCGACATCTACCCACAAAATTATTCTTAATAACAGCCAAATTGCAACAGCAATAGCACTTATAAAGAGAATGAATGGGATTTTGTAAGGAGGGTTATTCGTGCTAGTTTTGGCCAACATAATCATGCATTCAACCTAAAAGAAATCTTAATAATTTTACCTGTCGGCAATCGTAACACGCATACCTTACGGTTTTCTTACAGCTTGCTAATCAACGCTTTGGGCTGCCAAATTAAATATAGCGTAAGCAATATCATCCACACCAGCCAAGCCGTCCACAAATTATGTGACATAAAATGTGCCCCTCGCATCATTTGCCCCCAGCCCATCGCAAATCCTAAGAATAAACCGACAACTAATCCAATGTTTGCATACTTTGGCAAAGTATCTCTAAATGCAAAATATAAAGCCATTAATGCAAAACCAGCACTTGCATGACCGCCAGGGAAGCAATGCCCTGGCTTAATCCCTGCTGGCAAACTTCCAAAAAGTGGAATTAAAGGCTGAGTCCCGCCATAGTCAAGCAAGTTCCACGGACAATCATGAATACTTAGATGCTTTAATATTGAAATAGTGGCAGTAGAAATGACCATCGCCACAAACAACCACAAAAACTGCTGCTGATAAGTGTAAGACCAGTGGCTTTTAGTTTGATAGCGCTTCATTGAAGCACCTACTTTCACACCATACAACCATAAGCCTAATGCTATTAGGCTTACCGCAATCACCAAATCTTTTAAGCCTTGATGCATCACATTCTCAAGAAAGCTATCCTGTTTTAATGGAAACACTAGCGCATGGGCATCATAGAAGGGCTGAATTAACGAGGTGTCTAAGCCTGTATAGGGATAGATAAAAGCTAATGACAACCCTAACACTAAGGGCAAGGCTAAATGTAACAGCCAAAACGTCCGATTAAATTTGAGAAGCACTACATCCACTACAAATACAAGATGATAGGGAATACGGTAAAAGCCAGGACCAGTATAATCCACTCCATATTCCAGCGCTGTAGATGCCCAGTAAAATGAAGAAATAAAGCGACAATAGCGGCGAAATAATAAACAACATAAATAATTAAAGTCATAACCCCCCCACTTTTATACTCTTGATTAACGCCGTTAATTATAGCAAAAATCACAAATACCGCCTGTGGTTAATCATCCTTATTTGCACTGTTAATATTGACTTCTCACTCATAAGCACTTGCTTTTACTACCGTTTTAGCGTAATTTTCGTCTATTGCTAGGGGTCTATTCAACTTAAGATTTTTTAAGAATAGTGAGAAACACCCTTTGAACCTGACGCGGGTTATGCCGCCGTAGGAAAGCATGCAATGTATCCCCGCTAAACCTTAGCTGTGTATGCATCTGATGCTTTTCTATGTTAAACAAATAATAGGAATGCACCATGAACGCCACAGATAAAGACCTGCAAAAAAACCTCGCCAAATTTCATGGCGAAACCGCTGAGATTGATCCAGCCACAAAACTTTCTTTTGCCAATTCACGCAAAGTCTACATCCAAGGTTCTCGCCCAGATATTCAAGTGCCCTTTCGCGAGATTAGTTTAAGCGATACACCGTCAATGTTTGGTGCAGAAAAAAATCCTCCAGTCATGGTTTATGACACTAGCGGCCCTTACACTGATCCTGCGATTCATATTGATATTCGCAGTGGCTTGCCAGCACTGCGCGCCAAATGGATAGAAGAGCGCAGCGATACAGAACAACTAGACGGGCCAAGTTCAGCATTTGGTCAAGAACGTAAAACTGACCCTGAGCTCGCGGAAATGCGTTTTAATTTACTACGCCTACCACGCCGCGCAAAAAAAGGCATGAACGTCAGCCAAATGCACTACGCGCGCAAAGGCATCATCACCCCTGAAATGGAATACATCGCGATTCGCGAAAATCAACGCCGTGAAAATATGAGTGAGCTGCTACAGACACAGCATAAAGGCCACGATTTTGGCGCGAGCATCCCTAAAGTGATTACCCCTGAATTTGTGCGTAGCGAAGTGGCCCTTGGTCGCGCCATTATTCCCGTCAACATTAATCATCCAGAAATCGAGCCGATGATTATTGGTCGTAATTTCTTAGTAAAAATTAACGCCAACATTGGCAACTCTGCTTTAGGCTCATCTATTTCTGAAGAAGTTGAAAAAATGGTTTGGGGTACACGTTGGGGTGGCGATACGGTAATGGATTTATCTACTGGTAAAAACATTCATGAAACTCGCGAATGGATTATCCGCAATTCGCCTGTGCCTATTGGCACGGTGCCAATTTACCAAGCGCTAGAAAAAGTAAACGGCAAAGCAGAAGATTTAACTTGGGAGATTTTCCGCGACACTTTAATTGAGCAAGCTGAACAAGGCGTGGATTACTTCACCATTCATGCCGGTGTAAGACTCGCTTATATTCCGATGACTGCAAAACGCATGACAGGTATTGTGTCACGCGGCGGTTCAATTATGGCTAAATGGTGCTTAGCGCATCATAAAGAAAGCTTCTTATACGAACACTTTGAAGACATTTGCGAAATCATGAAGCAATATGATGTTGCCTTTAGTTTAGGGGATGGCTTACGCCCTGGCTCTATTTACGATGCCAATGATGAAGCGCAATTTGCCGAGCTGAAAACATTAGGCGAGTTAACGCAAATTGCTTGGAAACATGATGTTCAATGCATGATTGAAGGCCCTGGCCATGTGCCGATGCATTTAATTAAAGAAAATATGGACTTGCAACTAGAGCATTGTGGTGAAGCCCCATTCTATACCTTAGGCCCATTAACCACCGACATCGCTCCGGGCTATGATCACATCACTTCAGGCATCGGCGCCGCTATGATAGGCTGGTACGGTTGCGCAATGTTATGTTACGTCACGCCAAAAGAGCATCTAGGCTTGCCAGATAAAGAAGATGTTCGTGTGGGCATTATTACCTACAAAATTGCTGCACATGCTGCCGACCTTGCTAAAGGCCATCCAGGGGCGCAAATTCGTGACAATGCACTATCAAAAGCACGCTTTGAATTCCGCTGGGATGATCAGTTTAATTTAGGTCTAGATCCTGAAAAAGCCAAAGAATTTCATGATGAAACGCTACCGCAAGATGGTGCCAAACAAGCGCATTTTTGCTCAATGTGTGGCCCACATTTCTGCTCAATGAAAATCACACAAGATGTGCGTGATTACGCCGATAAACTAGGGATTGATGAAAAAGAAGCTTTGCAAAAAGGTATGCAAGAAAAGTCTATTGAGTTTGTTAAAAAAGGTAGTGAAGTTTACCAAAAAGTTTAAATCAACTTTTAGCCCAATAAAAATTGGGCGCTATCTTTTGATGCGGGGGCACCACTTAAGTATTTGCGTGTGTGATTTAAATTACTTGCCATTAAGATAAACATATTCAATAATCACTACTAATCAAACAAACTAATTAACAATGTTGGCTATCGTCGACCGGACAACCGGATGAATACTAGAACTTCTCTCACCTATATTAAGTTCTTGCACTTAATGCAAGCCGTTAATGATCTGCCGCAGTTTCCTTCATTAGACCCAGTGGAGGAAAAGCTGTTGAGTTACTTTGCATTGGCTTGGCACTCCGATAGAAAACTGACAGTGCTAGAAACGATGCATGGCTTACCGGATTTTTCTTCGAGTACGGTACGTAGACGGTTAAAGTCGCTACATCAAAAAAGATTGATTGATTTAGAGGTTAACCAAATCGACCATCGTATCAAATACATCATTCCTACAGAATTAACCAATGCTTATTTTAGCCAGCTAGGACAGTGCTTAGTTAAGGCTATTGACGCCTAAGTGCGTCTGGAATCTATGGTGACAATTGTCAGGATAAAAACACTTGCCATAGAAGTAATCGCAGTGACCCTGACTTGGGTGCTGTTCTATCGATTAAGCTTGTGGATGTTTTCTTATTTTGAATACAGCCCACATGTCTACTGGGTATTCTTACCTGCTGGCATCCGTATGATTGCCGTATTTATCTTTGGCTGGGCTGGGGTTCTAGGCCTTTTTATAGGTCATATTATTACTAATCATACAGAGACGACTAGCCAAATAGTTTACTGGGCTAGCATTTCCAGCCTGTCACCAATGCTAGCTAAGTTGGTTTGCATGCGGTGGTATAACATCCCAAGTGCACTGCAAGGATTATCAGGCAAACAGCTGCTAGTCTTTTCAGTTGCTGGCGCCTTAGCTAACGCGCTGTTTAGCAGTCTGCACTTTTACAGTAGCGGTGTATCCGAAAATCTTAACGATCTCATACCGACGTTCGTAGGGGATTTACTTGGCATGATTATTATGCTCTATCTATGCCGCGCCTTGATAAAGCTAGCCATTGCATTGCATAACCCCCGCGCGCACGTAGACCTGCATGAGAAGATAATTTATTAATGCACCAATTGATTAATTTCGATAATGCTAATAATGGATAGATAAATACCTAGGGTTTAATAAATCAAAACTTATCGTTTTATTTTGTTAAAATAGTCTTATAAATTAAATCACTGCTGACTATTTTGACTACCATTAAACTCAATAAAAAACCTGACGATACTCAAGCTAAAGCAAGTAAGGCGCCTGTTCGTCGTAGCAATGCTATTCAACGTGATCGTTCTGTAGCGCCACCTAAGGTGATCGCGCCTGCCAAAGCAGAACAGCCAATGGAAACACAACAGCCAGCCATTCAACCACCCACCAAAACTGGGCAACGCAATCACCGCTTTGATGGCAAACTGCATGAAGATGCAGGGGCTGATGCTACACAAAATGAACGTCCCGCATACCCGGCGAAATCTATCGAGGCGCGTGAACAACCCCCTAGACAAGCAAGGCCGCAAGGGGTTGATACGCGTACGACACCTCGCCCTGATAAAAATGAACCGCAATATCGTCAGGCACCTCGCCGTGGCGGTAAGGTACGAGACGGTTACGATTCAATCAATACACCACAATATGGCTCAGCAGCAAAAGCCGCTTATAAATCTACTGCTATTAGCACTGATTTACCTCGACTATCTAAAGTCATGGCAGAACGCGGCCTTTGTTCACGACGCGAGGCTGATGAATGGATTATGAATAGCTGGGTAATGGTTGATGGTGTAATCATTGATACGCTGGGCACTCGTATTAATCCAGATGCTGAAATTATTATCAGTAGTTACGCGCATGAAGTCCAAGCGGAATCAGTAACCATCATTTTGCACAAGCCTGTCGGCTATGTGAGTGGGCAGGCAGAAGATGGTTACGAACCCGCAATTGTATTAGTTCATCCTGATAACGAATGGGTCGATGATCCTAACTTAAATCAGCATCATGCCAAAGAGTTTCAACGTAGATTTTTAAATGGATTGGCACCAGCAGGCCGCTTAGATATTGACTCTACAGGAATGTTAGTACTTACTCAGGATGGTCGTATTGCCCGCCATTTAATTGGCGAAAATTCAACCGTAGAAAAAGAATACTTAGTGCGAGTGGAAGGCGAGTTAAGCGATGCCGATATGCAGCGGCTTAATTTTGGCCTAAGTTTAGATGGCGAAAAACTCAAGCCTGCAAAGGTCAGTTGGCAAAATGAAGATCAATTACGCTTTGTACTGCGAGAAGGTAAAAAACGCCAAATTCGTCGTATGTGTGAAATGGTCGGCTTGCATGTAGTAGGTTTAAAACGGGTGCGTATTGGCAGCGTCAATTTAGGTAAATTACCAGTTGGGCAGTGGCGTTACCTGCGCAATGATGAGCGTTTTTAATTAATCAATCGTCTATACCCCATCAAAAATCTAGGCTGATATAAAAGACAAACCTGCTAAAATGTCCCGATGGATATCCTACTATTAGTTAAAGCTTTTATTCTTGGTTTAGTTGAAGGTGCTACGGAATTTTTACCCATTAGCAGCACTGGCCATTTAATTATTGTGGGTGATTTGCTCCACTTCAATGATGACAAAGGTAAGGTGTTTGAAATTGTCATACAACTTGCCGCAATATTTGCAGTGTGTTGGGAATACAGGCGCAAGTTAATAGACACCGCCTTACACATTACCAACCAAAGTAAAGCGCAACAATTTGTACTCAATCTATTCGTGGCATTTTTACCCGCTGCAATACTCGGCCTAGCTTTTCATAGTGCAATTAAACACTATTTATTCTCCCCTATTACTGTCGCCTTTGCTTTAATTGTTGGCGGCTTTGCTATCCTCTATATAGAAAAACTACCGCTTCAAACGCCTACAACAAACATAGATGACTTGAAGCCATTACAAGCTTTAAAAATTGGCTTTGCTCAATCGCTCGCGTTATTCCCCGGTGTATCACGTGCAGGTGCAACTATTTTAGGGGGCATGTTGTTTGGTTTAAATAGAAAAACAGCAACAGAGTTTTCATTTTTTCTAGCCATACCCATCATGTTTGCAGCAACAATTTTAGATGTCTATAAAAGTAGAGGCATCCTCTCTTTAGACGATGCAGGCTTATTTGCAACAGGTTTTGTCACTGCCTTCTTATCTGCATTAATTGCCATACGCTTTTTGTTGCGCTTTGTGGCTACGCATAACTTCAAAGTGTTTGCTTGGTATCGTATTATTTTTGGCGCTATTGTTTTGCTGTATTTCTGGCAATAATAACTTCGTCGCACTAGTGTTAGCGTTTTGCAACGCCAATTGTGAGAACTATCATGGAAAAACTTGTTAAATATTCTGCATACGGGCTAGGTAGCCTCATTTCTTTAATATTGGTAGTGATGGCAATTGTTGCGCTCACCTTTAACCCAAATGATTACAAACAAAAAGTAATTGATTTAGTACAAGAAAAAAAAGGCAGAACGCTAAAATTAGACGGTGATATTAAACTCGCTTTCTGGCCAAAAATTGGCGCTGATTTAGGCAAAATCTCACTCTCTGAGCATCAAAATAACAAAGCGTTTGCCGCCGTAGACGGCGTAAAAGTCTCGCTTGCTTTACTACCGCTACTCAAAAAAGAGTTGATTGTTGATACCATTTATATTGATGGGGCAAAAGCAAATATTGTTAAATATAAAGACGGTACCACCAACTTTGATGACTTACTGAGTAACGATGACCAAAAGTCTCAAGACATTAAGTTCGATATCGATGGCATCAATATTACAAATTCTAAAGTCAGTTATCTTGATGAAGCGACAAGCGCTGTTTACAACATTACAAAACTAAACCTCAAGTCGGGTCGGATTGCTTTAGCCGAACCTGTTGATTTAGCCACTGATTTTACTATCAGCGCCAATCAAGCAAAAATGACTGCAGATGCCCAGCTTAAAGGTAATTTTTTAGTCGATTCAGAAAATAATCACTTTGTTGCCAAAGGCTTAAATGCCCGTATTAAAGGTGCCTTACTAGGCGGTAAAAATGTTAATGTAAGCTTAAGTGGCGATATAGATGCCAAACCAGAAACACAAGTGTTTTTAATTAATCAACTAAAATTGGTGGGCTCAGGCCAATTTAACAGTGCAAACCTCCACATTGAATTAAACACGCCTCAATTAAATATACGATCAAATGAAGTCACCAGCAAAAAAACGACCGTCAGCTTTACGCAAGAAAAAGCGGGTGATACGCTTAAAGCTCATCTAGCGTTAGCTGACATTAAAGGATCGCCCAAGTCATTTCAAAGTGCTGGCATTACTGGGGATATTTCTGCCTTACAAGGCAAACGCACGCTATCTAGTAAATTTTCTTCACCGTTTAACGGCAACCTTGATAGCTTAATTTTTGACTTACCTAAACTAGTAGGTACCCTTGAAATAAAAGACCCTAGCCTGCCCAATGCGGGCATGCAAGGTAGCTTTGACTTATTGGCTCATGCCGATATTAAAAATGAATTGGCCAATAGCAACTTTAACTTACATATCGACGACACTAAATTAACGGGTAACGTGGCAGTGGCAAGTTTCAAAAAGCCAAGCATCAAATTTATCTTAAATGCGGATAAGCTCAATCTCAATAAGTTATTAGCTTCTAGCAACCCTAGCACAGCAAAAAACACGAGCGCTCAACCTGCCGATTTAACTGCGCTAAAAGCTTTATTGCTTGATGGAAAACTCAGTGTAGGCAGTATATTGTATAAGCAATATCAAATATCAGGACTCAATGTTGGCATTAATGCAGATGGCGAAAAACTTGCACTAAGTGGCCTGGATGTCAAAGTCGATGACAGCCGAATTAAAGGCAACTTGGCTATTAGCCAATTTGTCCAGCCGCTTTATCTCTTTGACTTAGATATTGATCAGCTAGATGCTGACAAATATACGGTAGCAAGCAGCAGTGATAGTAAAACAGATAAACCATTAGATTTGACTGCACTTAACACTTTAAATGCTGAGGGTAGTTTACGTATTGGCAATCTCAAATACGGCAAAACGAAAGCTTCAAATATTCGCATAGGCATGAAAGCAGATGGCAAAAAGTTAAGCCTGAATCCACTTGTTGCCAATGTTAATGACAGCCAAGTCAATGCTGCTGTAGATATTTCGCGCTTTAATGACCCCACCTACCACTTTAATGTCAATATTGACAAGCTAGATGCTGATAGATATTTAACTCAAAGTAACACCAACAATAAGAGTAGTGGTGACACCCCGATAGACCTTAGCGCATTAAGAAAGTTGAGCGCTTCTGGCGAGGCTAAAATAGGCTGGCTTAAATTAGCCAATGTCAAAACAGAAAATGTCTATGTGGCCTTAAAAGTGGAAGGTGGAGAGGCAACACTATCCCCTTTCTCAGCTAATTTGTACCAAGGCAACATGAGCGGCATATTAAAAGTAGATGCACGCACCACCCCTAATATTGCATTCAAACAAAGTATGAATGCAGTGTCTATTGGCCCACTCATGGTAGATGCTATCAATAACGACATGTTAGAAGGTAAAGGTACCGTTAATATTGATATTACAACCCAAGGCAATAGCGTCACTGCACTTAAAAAAGCTTTAACCGGTAGCGCGTCTCTCAGTCTAGCTGATGGTGCGATTAAGGGTATTGATATTGCTGGCAGTATTCGAGACCTAAAAAACAAAGTCAATCTGCTCAAAGCTAAAGATAGCCTAAACGCTGATAGTAAGAAAAAAACCGACTTTAGTGAATTAACCGCCTCTTTCAACATTAAAAATGGCGTGGCCCACAATGAAGATTTGTCAATGAAAGCACCCATACTTAGACTGGGTAAAGGGGATAACCGCGGGGATATTGATATCGCAAATGAAACGATTAATTATTTAGCGAAACCTACCATTGTTAATTCACTCAAAGGTCAGGATGGTGCAGATTTAAATGCTTTAGCAGGCTTTGCCATTCCCATCAAAATTACAGGCCCGTTTACTAGCCCTAAATATGGTATGGATTTCGCAGCTATTGGTGCGGCACTTGCGAAATCTAATTTACTAGATAAAGTGGGTGACGGAAAAGGTGCTGTAGTCAAAGATATGCTGAACAGTACTAATAAAGCGGATGTGCTAAAAAACTTACTCAACAAGAACACTTCTGACCCTGCTGCACCAGCAGCGCCAACGCCACCAGCAAATGCAAATGATACCTCTCAGACAACTTCAACAACAGAAGCGCCGAAATCTACTGAGGACCAAATCAAAGAAAAAGCCGCTAAAAAACTTAAAAATTTACTTAAATTCTAACCGCTTAATATACGCTTTTTAGCCATTACGTCTCTGAAACAATGGCATTTATTCAATACATATAGGCAATATACCCAATGTCTGACTTTGCGAGCCGCCTGATTATTTGGCAAAAAATGCATGGCCGGCATGATTTACCTTGGCAAAACACCTCGGACCCCTATGCTATTTGGGTGTCTGAGATTATGTTGCAACAGACCCAAGTAGCCTCCGTCATTGGCTATTACAGCAAATTTATGCAGCGCTTTCCTAATATTGCAGCGCTAGCACTTGCAACACAAGAAGAGGTGCTTCAACACTGGAGCGGTTTAGGCTATTACTCAAGGGCGCGCAATTTACACCATGCCGCCACTATTATCTTGGATCAACATAATGGTGCATTCCCACAAGATTTTGACATTATTCAGACCTTACCGGGCATAGGTCGTTCTACCGCTGCCGCCATCGCGTCGTTCGCATTCAATCAGGTACAAACCATATTAGATGGCAATGTAAAGCGCGTATTGGCTAGACATTTTTTAGTTGAGGGCTGGCCTAGTTCACCTAAAGTCGAAAAAGACTTATGGCGCCTCGCCGAGGCATTGCTGCCTCAGCAAGATATGGTGGCGTATACACAAGGACTAATGGATTTAGGGGCAACGCTTTGTAGCAGAAGCAAGCCTAAATGTACTGGCTGCCCGCTCATGAACACCTGTGCAGCCTATCAACAAAATCGTGTAGGTGAATTGCCGACAGCAAAACCACGTAAAGCGATCCCAGAAAAATATACCACCATGTTGATATTGCAGCATGGTGATGAGGTCCTGCTAGAAAAACGCCCCCCCACAGGGATTTGGGGTGGCTTATGGAGCTTTCCTGAAACTGATGCCAAACTTGGCTTTGAAGCAATCGTATTGAATCAGTTTGCGATTATTGCAGAAGCTACCCAGCCATTACCAGTGCTTAGCCACGCCTTTACGCATTTTAAATTACATATTCAACCACAACCTCTGCAGGCACTAACACTTCAACCTGAAATTAATGAGCCTAAGTATATGTGGCTTAGTATTGACGATGCTATTGGTGCAGCAATACCCACACCCATTAGAAAAATTTTACATTCATTGCTAAAACAAAGTATGATTAACACGCATAAAAAATCGGCCTAAGCCGATTCTTTAATGTCACCTTCAATGTAGACCTAAGTCTACGGCCAATCTTTAAACTAGATTTCGCCCCAGCTTTCTTCCCACATGCAATGTTTAATTTTATGACGGTTGGCAATTAATTCATCTATGCTAGGCTCATCATTCAATGCACGCTTAATAGCAAGTTTGGTCGCTTCGTAATTGTTTTTGTACATATCTGCTTTATCTAAATTTTCATCTTTAGCAGCACGTGGATCAATCCAAACTAAGCTAATAATGCATAAATCATTCACTTGGTCTTTTGGAATAATGCCTTCAATCACACAATCTAAAATAGCATCTGCTGTTGCCGCTTGGACCAAGCCCCCAAACAACTCAATGTTGGCGCTATCTTTAAGCGTTACTTTTGGCGCCATCATACAAGCTGGGCGAACCAACTGATTAAGATCGCGCACCGCAAACATCGCTGTATGGCCTTTACTTTGCGCCATCATGTTAGCGAACGCAGCACCTACCGGGCCATCTACACTACCAATTAAAATTTCAGGCATCGCTGCCCCAGTATCTTTACCTTCTGTATATATCGTGGCTTCGCCAGCTTTAAATATGATTTTTGACATGAATAATCCTTGAGGAGTGGTAATTGAAAAATGAATTTCTTAATAACTAGATTTTATAGAATCAACAAGGTTTAAGCAATTTACAATGCCACAAACTACTGCCTAGTCACGGAAAGTTGCATATCTACGTGCAGAATATTTGCCTCTAAATAGGGCTGACTCATCACCACAAACCCTGCCTTCTCATAAAAAGTGACCGCATGCACTTGTGCTGATAGTGTAATGGTCTGCAAGCCATGCTGTGCATGTAGACTAATGGCCTCACCGAGCAAGGCTGAGCCAACCCCAAGTCCCCGCCACGCTTTGAGCACAGCCATTCTACCGATACTGCCATTACTTAATAACCGAGCACAGGCCACAGGATATGCCTTATCATCCACCACAAGTAGATGTTGTGCTGTTTCGTCTAAATCATCCCACTCTAGTTCAATAGGCACCTGCTGTTCATCAATAAATACTTGTGTTCTGATTTCACGCAATTGACCTTGAGCTTGACGCCATGTCACTTGAGTAATATGAATGTGCTTTAATTGTATCGTCATCATTAAAAAGCTTGGCGGCTTTGAGCTTGCGAATTTAATGCGTTCAGTGCATTATGCAGGCTAATATTTCTGTAAACTCTTTTATAAGGTTAAGTCATGCAACGTTATTTAACGGCTCTTGCCCGTATTTTACTCGCTCAAGTTTTTTTATTACAAATTACCATGCTTATTATTGGATTTTTTAGTAACCCTGATGGCTATCAACAATATCAAGCTGGATTAGGCAGCTTGGGGCTAGCAAGTATTTTTGCACCATTAATCATTTTGGTGCAACTAGTTGGCGGTGCAGCATTACTCTTAGGCTATAAAACCAAGTTCTTTGCATTAGTGATGGCAATTTATGCCGTCGTGATTTCTATCTTGCTACATTTACCAGTGCTGCAATATTTAGCCATTGCTGGCGGTTTACTCATGCTTTATTTAAACCCGACTACAGCATGCAGTTTAGATAACATTAAGAAGTAATCATTTGCCTATTTACAAATGAAAACTGCACCTTAATCAGCTGAAATAAATTCAGCTTTTAGGGTGCAGCTTCAAAATAGCAGTCTAATGAAAGACTATCTATAAACTACTCGCCAGCTTCTGTCTCAGCTTTAGCTTCTGAAGCAGGTGGATCAATCAAAGCTTTCATGCTTAAGCGCACTCGGCCTTTTTCATCCGCTTCTACCACTTTTACTTTTACGATATCGCCTTCTTTTAAGAAGTCACTCACCGCATTAACACGTTGATGTGCGATTTGAGAAATGTGCAATAAGCCATCTTTACCAGGAATTAACGACACAATCGCACCAAAATCTAACAACTTAAGCACAGTACCTTCATAAACATTACCAATTTCAACTTCAGCGGTAATTTCTGCAATACGACGTTGTGCTTCAGCGCCTTGCTCTGAACTTGTGCAAGCAATTTTTACTGTGCCTGTGTCATCAATATCAATGGTGGTGCCAGTTTCTTCAGTTAGCGCACGAATGACCGCGCCGCCTTTACCAATCACATCACGGATTTTCTCAGGGTTGATTTTCATAGTGATGATACGTGGTGCAAATGCTGACATTTCTGTATTTGCAGTGCTCATCGCAGTTTTCATAATCCCTAAAATATGCGTACGGCCTTCTTTTGCTTGTGCTAAAGCAACTTGCATAATTTGTGCGGTAATACCGGTAATTTTAATGTCCATTTGCAACGCAGTAATACCATCTTCTGTACCGGCTACTTTAAAGTCCATGTCACCTAGATGATCTTCATCACCCAAAATGTCTGTTAACACCGCTACGCGATTGCCTTCTTTAATTAAACCCATGGCAATACCAGCCACATGGTTTTTCATTGGCACGCCTGCATCAATCAAAGCTAAACAACCGCCACAAACAGATGCCATTGAACTAGAGCCGTTAGATTCTGTAATTTCAGAAACCACGCGCATGGTGTAATCAAAATCTTCTTTATCAGGCAATGCTGCGATTAAAGCGCGTTTCGCCAAACGACCATGACCAATTTCGCGACGTTTTGGTGTACCCACACGGCCAGTTTCGCCAGTCGCATAAGGAGGCATGTTGTAATGCAACATAAAGCGGTCTTTAAACTCACCTTGTAATGCATCAATTACTTGCTCATCACGTCCTGTACCAAGCGTTGCTACCACTAAAGCTTGCGTTTCACCACGGGTGAACAATGCAGAACCATGAGTACGTGGCAATACGCCTGTACGAATGCTAATTGGTCGCACTGTGCGCGTGTCACGGCCATCAATACGCGGCTCACCATTTAAGATTTGGCTACGTACAGTTTTAGCCTCTAAATTAAAAATTTCATTTTTAATTTTATTCGCTTCTGTGGTTGAAGTTTCTTCCATAATCAATTCGCCTAATACGCGACTTGTAATTTCAGACAACTTAGCTGAACGCGCACCTTTAGCTTTGATTTGGAATGCTGCATTAATGTCTGCCGCTGCAAGCGCAGCCACTTTTTCAATCAATGCTGTATCTGGTTCTGGAGCAACCCAATCCCATGCATCTTTGCCAGCTTCTGCAGCTAGCTCGCCAATCATTTTAATCACTGCTTGCATTTGCTCGTGGCCATAGACAACGGCACCCAACATAATCTCTTCTGAAAGCTCTTTAGCTTCAGATTCAACCATCATCACAGCAGTTTCAGTAGCAGCCACCACTAAATCTAATTCTGTCGTTTCTAATTGTGTTTTAGTTGGATTTAATACGTATTCTTCATTGATATAAGCAACACGCGCAGCACCTAATGGACCGAAAAATGGAATGCCTGACAATGACATGGCAGCAGAAGCACCAATAATCGCTGGGATGTCTGCATCGATTTCAGGATCTGATGACAGCACTGTCGCTACTACTTGCACTTCGTTATAAAACGCTTCTGGGAATAATGGGCGTAATGGACGGTCAATTAAACGACTTGTTAATGTTTCTTTTTCTGAAGGACGGCCTTCACGTTTGAAAAAGCCACCTGGGATTTTACCGCCAGCATAAGTCTTTTCCATATAATCTACTGTCAATGGGAAAAAATCCTGACCTGCTTTAACTTCTGACTTACTAGTAACAGCAACCAATACTACTGTATCGCCATAGCTCACCAGCACAGCCGCATCGGCTTGACGTGAGATTTCACCTGTTTCAAGGGTGAGCGTATGCGCACCATATTGAATACTTTTAGTTACTTTATTAAACATATTTTATCCTTTTCTCTTTTTAATGTTCGTTATTCACAACCCAATAACGAACGCACAATAATGATTTATCTCTATAATTTTTTAGAGTAAATCTTTAAATCCATTTTTAAAATGGAATAACAAAAAAGCCGAAGTGCTACATATGCAGCACTATCGGCTTATTGTTTTAAACACAAAACAAAACGTAACAAAGCGAACTGTTTTGCGAATAATTAGTTGGGCGCAATTACTTACGAATGCCTAAGCGACCAATCAATGTTTGATAACGCTCAACGCTTTCACGTTTAAGGTAATCTAGCAATTTACGGCGTTGACTTACCATCGCCAATAAACCGCGGCGTGAATGGTGGTCTTTTTTATTGCTTTTGAAATGCTCAGTTAAATAAGTAATACGGCTAGTTAAAAGTGCAACTTGCACTTCAGGACTACCTGTATCATTTTTAGCCTGTTGAAATTCACTAACGATTTTTGCGCGCTCTACTGCAGTGGTTGCCATAACTTAATCCTAATATTTAGATGTTTTGCGTCAATGTAAATGCAGCCGCTAATACTAGACCGCTAATACATTCATTTGCATGAACCGCGCATTATAGGGATAAATCAATGATTTATCAATCATTTTTTATGTTATTACTATAAATCTTTATTAACGATTAAGCGCTTAGGTGCAATTTTTCCATCACTTTGTTGTTCGCCTAACCCTAAAAATTCATGCTGCTCGTTATAAAGCCTTATTAAGCCTTGAGGAACAGCGCCGCTTTGCCATATTGCTTGGCCTTGTTGCAAATAAAAAGTGCTATCTGCGTCTAATGTTATCGCTGGTAAATGTTGTACAGCGCTATCTGCAGGCAATAATAATAATGCGCGCTGGGCTGGTGACATCGCCTCAAATTGCTCTAAAGTGATCGCTTGGCTGATTTGATAATTCGCGGTAGCAGTGCGGCGCAAACCTATTAAATGTGCACCACAACCGAGTTGCGCACCGATATCTTCAGCTAATGTCCGTATATACGTACCCTTACTACACTTGACTGTAATGGTAGCTATATCCTGGTCGAAGGCATTAATTTCAATATTGTGGATTGTAATAATACGTGCTGCTCGCTCAATTTCTACACCGGCTCTAGCGTATTCATACATCGCTTTGCCCTCATGTTTTAAGGCTGAGTACATAGGTGGGATTTGACTGATGACGCCTACAAATTGACTGCAACCTTGCTCAAGTTGCGTTTTGCTAAAATTCACGTCTTTGACAGACAGCACCTCGCCCTCTGCATCACCTGTATTGGTGGTGATGCCAAATTTCAAGGTGGCGATATAAACCTTATCTGCATCTGTTAAAAAGTGTGCGAATTTAGTTGCCTCACCAAAGCATAACGGCAATAGGCCGGTCGCCAAAGGGTCTAAGGTGCCAGTATGGCCAGCCTTTGCCGCCTGGTATAGCAGTTTTATTTTTTGTAAGGCTTGATTAGATGAATAACCTATTGGCTTATCTAATAACAACACGCCGCTGATATTTTTTTTAGGTCTTCTATACTGCAAGGGTTGGGCTTTAAAGGCTAAGTGTTAATTCATTAACACTTATTTTTTATCAGAATTTGATGCCAATGCCTCATCAATCAATTTTGACATCATCATGCCATTATCAATCGATGCGTCATAGACAAAATGTAGCTGCGGTACGGTTCTGAGTAGCATGCGCTTAGCGAGTTGTGTTCGTAAATATCCAGCAGATTTTTCTAGTCCTTGCTGCAAACTATCACTTGCCTTGCTAGCGCTGTAAAATATTTTTGCATGCGCCATGTCACCCGTAACCTCAACAGCCGTAATCGTCACCATGCCTACTCGTGGATCTTTAACTTCAAACTGAAGTAGATCTGCGAGCTCACGCTGCATTTGTTCAGCAACACGGTGACTACGTGAAAACTCTTTAGCCATTATAAGGTACGTGCTACTTCAATAATTTCATAGACTTCAAGAATATCGCCCACTTCAATATCATTGAAGTTTTTCAGTGACAAGCCGCATTCAAAGTTATTTTTCACTTCTTTTACGTCATCTTTAAAGCGTTTGAGTGAATCTAATTCACCCGTATGAATAATCACATTGGCGCGTAACACACGTACTCTTGAGTTACGTTTAATCATACCATCCTGCACATAACAACCAGCAATCGCACCTACTTTAGAAATGCGGAATACTTCTCGAATCTCGACTGTACCAATCATGCTTTCTTTTTGCTCTGGGGCCAACATGCCACCTAAGGCAGCTTTAATCTCATCTACTGCTTCATAGATGATGTTGTAGTAACGTACGTCAACGCCTAGCGTCTCTATTAGCTTACGTGCGCCAGAATCTGCACGAACGTTAAACCCTATCAATACCCCTTTAGATGCAGCAGCCAAGTTCACATCAGATTCGCTAATTGCCCCTACACCCGTGTGAATAACATTCACTTTGACTTCTGAAGTCGATAATTTTTGTAAGCTAGTAGCCAGCGCTTCGTATGAGCCTTGTACATCCGATTTAATAATCAAGCCTAGCGTTTGCGCTACACCTTCGCCCATTTGGTCAAACATATTTTCCAGCTTAGCGGCTTGCTGTTTAGCAAGTTTCACATCACGGAATTTACCTTGGCGGAAGTTAGCAATCTCACGCGCTTTACGCTCATCATTGAGCACAATCATCTCTTCACCTGCACTTGGCACATCAGATAAGCCTTGGATTTCCACTGGCATTGACGGCCCAGCCTCTTGAATATCCTTGCCGGATTCATCTAGCATGGCACGGACCTTACCAAAAGTTGTCCCCGCTAAAATCATATCACCACGTTTAAGGGTGCCCGATGTCACTAGAATAGTAGCAACGGAACCTCGGCCTTTATCTAATCGACCTTCAATGACCAATCCTTTAGCAGGGGTATTTTTAGGCGCTTGCAACTCAAGCACTTCTGCTTGTAATAGCACCGCTTCTAATAGCTCATCAATACCTTGGCCTGTTTTTGCGGAGACTTCTCTAAACATCACCTCACCGCCAAACTCTTCTGGTACCACTTCTTGTGCTACCAACTCCATTTTTACACGCTCAGGTTCTGCACCCGGCTTATCAATTTTATTGATAGCAACCACTAGTGGTACACCCGCCGCTTTAGCATGATGAATCGCTTCTATTGTCTGTGGCATCACACCATCATCTGCAGATACCACCAAAATCACAACGTCAGTCGCTTTTGCACCACGTGCGCGCATTGCGGTAAATGCTTCATGGCCTGGAGTGTCTAAGAAAGTCACCATGCCTCGTGGCGTTTCTACATGGTATGCGCCTATATGTTGCGTGATACCGCCAGCCTCGCCTGAAGCCACACGGCTGCGACGAATATAATCAAGCAATGATGTTTTACCATGATCGACGTGACCCATCACAGTTACAACTGGTGGTCTCGCCTCCATAATCGCTGCAGCATGCTCGGCTTCCTCTACAAACGTATCTGGATCATTGGGTGCAGCCGCTGAAGCTTTATGACCCATTTCTTCTACGATGATAATCGCCGTTTCTTGATCTAGGACTTGGTTAATGGTAACCATCATACCCATGCCCATAAGCGTTTTAATCACTTCGCCAGATTTAACGGCCATTTTATGGGCTAATTCCGCCACAGTAATAGTTTCTGGTACTAGCACTTCATACACAATAGCTTCAGTTGGCGCATTAAATGCATGCTGTGCATCATCGTCTGACTGATGCCTATGTTTACCACCCTTAGGTGCACGCCAACCCGGCTTACCCGCAGTGGTATCGCCTCTTGTTTTTAAGCCGCGTTTTTTGTTTTCTGCGTCAGTCCACTCTTTATTATTACCTTTACCTTTTTTAGCCTCTTTAGCCGC
>CANNEG010000007.1:0-31409 GCA_947503455.1 Betaproteobacteria bacterium | reverse complement strand
TTTCGCACTTAATGAAGCAATTTTATAGGCCATGATTATTCAGCCCTATTGCCAACCTTATTTGAGTCTAACGCGTTGCCATCAATCACGCCCGTCTCTTCCAAACTAAGCCTTTTCGCTTTTTCTACTACTTGTAACTCTATAATTTGATTGGTTTCAGGCTCGTACATTTGACCTGCCTTGAGATGAATTTTTTTGCCATTGGCGGGAATTTTTACATCCACCCCTTCGACACTAGTACCTTTTTTTGAAAATCCTTGCTGATTAAGTCGTCCAATTTTTACATCATCCACGCTGCTATCTTCTTGCACAGCTTGCTTATTAATCCATAACGTACTTGCACCATCACTTCGTTTAACATAGCCCTGCAAAGTCACAGGGTTAGGTAATGCTGCAGATTCTGCCTCTGCGCCATCTTCTGGATCAGGCTTATCTTGTGGCGTAACCACTTTCAACTGTTGACTTTGCCGCAATACATTAAGGTTAGTACGCTCACTGGGTTTAGTAAATAATCGTCCAAATTGCCCTGTGGCTTCTGCTTGTACTTGCAAAGTCAATATACTCATGAGCAGACCTGCTAAAAAGCTTAAGCGCATTTTATATAATTTTAACGTGCTGTTCATTATGGCGTTGCCGCTTGAATTATTGCTGGTTCACGCAAAGTGAGCCAATCCAACTCACATTTTGCATGTAAGTTTGCTATTAACTGTTTACTTATAGCGCCGCTTGCATTTAGCCTATTAATTTCACAATCTCGCAGCATAAAAACTTTTTCATTGCCTGCACTCAACTGCTCTGTTAGTTGCAGTATGTCTTCCTCATGCAACATATCAAGATCTAGCGTCATAATAGATCTATTCAACACAAAGCCACCGGTATTCGCGACAAAGCTAGGTTTATATGGCTCTTCCATGCCGATGCCATATTTAATACTAAATAATTTAAAACTCTTGTGCAGTTTCCGCAACTCATCTACCCATTCAAGTCGACGTTCTTCCCCTACAAAACCTTTGCTAATCAGCATCTGATAACGTGGCAAATATTCGGTAATGGTTTCTTTCTCCATTCCTGATGATTGGTAGCGTTGCTTAGCTGAATTAAGTAAATTCTGTTGCGCTTGCATGGCTTGCTCTTGCTGGCTACTATAATATTGAGCCCAAGCTAATAATAACAACACTGCAGCCATCACGAACGATAAAACAATCAATGTAGTTTGTAATTTCTTCCAGTCCTGTCTCTCTAGTTTCATGGTTATTTACCCCCTGCAACTAGTTTTTCTTCTGACACTTTAAGAATAATTTTAAGCTTAAATAAAGCAGGCTGAGTTTGTATCGCCTGTTCGTCTGTAGTGCTACCTTGCAAACTCACAAAAGAACTCACATTTACTGGCTCTTGCAACATTTCCACCTGCGCCACTTGAGGATTGGCTTTTAATTCGCCTACTAGCTTATGCGTGCTGTCTAATGCGCTACGATAATCACCGGTAAAACCCGTTATTTCTCCTGTAATAAAACCTAGCTCATTAAGTTTTGTTGGGTCTGTGGGTAATGCTGCATTAGAATTAGTCGGTAAATCATTAGCGGCTAATGTAATGAACTTATCCGCATCTTTAATATTCATGTCATTAGTAAGCGTCCAGCGTAATCTATCTAACTGCACTTCAGGCACTTTTTCTAATGCAGCACTGACGATCTGCATCATTCGTCTTGGTGATTTTGGATAACTTGAAATAATTTTATCAAGCTCTACCGCTACTTTTAAATCTTCCGAACCTATCGTTGTCACAGGGAAGTTTTTAGCCACCTCATCATATCGATGCTGTTGTAGTGAAGTTTCTTGTACCGCTTCTTTCAGTGCGGATTGATAACTGAAGCCTTGATAAAATATGATAGCTGCAACAAATAAACCTAGTAAAGCCAATAACAAAGTACCTATTTTTATAGCCCGTTTTAATTGACTAAATTCATATGTTTTAGTCAAATGTTGAGGTGCTAGGTTATCCGCCAGATGTCCACTTGCCAATAACTGCATGTGTAACAATTCCGGCATTTGTTCAATTAAATTTGCCGGCAGGCTAAGATTTTTTGCAATTTCACTCAAATTAATATCAGTGCATTCTATAGCCTGGTCTTGACCCACTTCTTGACTAATATGCTGTGTAGATCCATCTATGCTTACCAACACCAAATTTAATGGTGTTTCACGCTTAATGAAATGCTGGCTAATCAAATAAAGTCGAGTTTTTTCAGTTTCCAAGCCTAACTGACTTGCTACCATTGGCACATTAGGCACCAAACGGCTCATACGTAAACGCCCATTATGCAAGTAAGTTTGACGTAAACCTGAAGACAGTTTCTCGCATAACAAAATATGTGGCGACATCAACTTGAGCTGTTTTACTAAAACTTGACTGAGCATCGGCAATAAATAAACGCCTGCCAAATGCGCGTTTAACGCCTGAATAACTTTTATCCAATCTTGCAAAAAATCAGCATTATTTAAAGCAACAAATAAATACCTATCATCTTTACGTTTATCTTGTTCGCGATTTACAAAATGGGCTGTACGGTAATCTAATCCTCTATAAAACTGATTCAGTTTACGGCTTATAAGCTCACGTTTAGCAGCGCCAGAAGTATGTGGGACTTTTTCTAATCGGTAATCTTCTTCAACCGCATCTGCAATCAAATACAACGGCGTTGCCATATGTTGTTGCAAAAATTCAGAAAAAGCTGCGTGTCCACTTTCGTCATTGTTAAATGATTGATTGCCTTGTAATTTCCCAGCATGCCAAAGACCCGCCAGCAAGTGATCGGCGGTGGCGCATAAGACTAATTTAGTTGAAGCACTCTTAATCATATTGATATTCAATTATTGCCACTTATATTTTTAGTTTGCTAAATGAATCATAAACAGGGCCGAGTACTGAATACATAATAAAACCTAATATCAGACCTAAAAATACGGTGAGTGCTGGCTCTATCAATTTAAGCAACTTTTGCATGGAGTCATTCACGTCACGATCATAAAAATAGCTAATATTCAGCAACGATTTATCTAAAGCACCCGTACTTTCACCTACTTTAATCATACGCACCACTAAATGCGGGAACAACCCTGCATTACGAAAACTCTCAGACATGGAATCACCCGCACTAATTTGTGCATGCGCACGACTGAGCGCATCCGCAACTACGCGATTGCCGACGATTCGTTCACAGATTTTAATGGCATCTAAAATTGGAATCCCCGTTTGATACATTAAAGCAAAATAACGCGCGAACCGCGCCATAATAATCTTCTGCATAATTGGGCCCGTCACTGGTAAATTAAGCTTAATCCTATCAAACCGATAACGTGCTACTGGGTTAGCTTTAATAATGGCGGCAAGTGCGATTGCCATTAAAATAGGTACGCCAATAAATAACCACCAATAGCCCACGAATGCATTAGACAACGCGATGAGAAACTTAGTATTTAATGGTAATTCTTGCCCCATATTTCGCAAAAATGAGGCCATTTGGGGGACTAAATAACTCATTAAAAACGCTACCGCACCAAACACCACCACAGCCACAAATGCCGGATAGGCTAACAATTTCTTGGTTTGCGACATCAATTCATCTTGCCATCGAATAGTTTCAAATAAATTATCAAAGACTAAAGGCAATTGACCTGTTTGCTCACCAGCATGCACTAAGCTAATAAATATCTCATTAAAAACATCCGGGTGTTCTGCTAGCGCTTGCGAGAGAACTTTCCCACCCTCTACTTCGGCACTGATAGCGCCAAGTACCTTTTGGAAAAAAGGATTATCATTACTTTCCCGCAAATCATTTAAACATTCCAATAGTGGGACGCCCGCACTACTTAATTGGTGCATCTGAAAACAAAACATCACTAAGTCTTTATTACCGACTTTGCTCCGACTCAGCAAACTGCTAGATTTTGCTACAGCGCGAAAAGTGATTAAATCTAAGCCCATTCGCGCTAAGCGCATTTCCAAATCTACATCATTGAGCGCATCTATCTGACCAATTGCTGGGCGACCTAACTGATCTATCGCTTTATAGTTAAATGAAGGCATATTAAAACTAACTATATAAGCGGCTAGTTAAATCAATCACACGCATGACTTCAGCTAAACTCGTGTGGCCTTCTAAAACACGCCGTACGCCATCTTCTGCCAACGTTACAAAGCCTTTATCGATCGCCATTCTTTGCAGTTCATCCAAATGTGCGCGGCGTGAAATCAACGAATCCATGTCGCTATCAATGCGTAATAATTCAATGATGGCCATACGTCCACGGTAGCCATTTTGATTACACCGCTTACAACCTTGAGGTTTAAATATTTTCGGCTCGTCAGTCGGTTTTAGTCGCAACATTTTTCGCTCTAACTCATCTAGCACATGAGGTTCTTTGCAATGTGGACACAATACTCGCACTAAACGTTGCGCCACTACCCCAATAATATTGCCCGCCATAATGTCTGGCAAAACACCAATATCCGACAATCTTGGAAAAACACCGAGTGCTGAATTAGTATGTAAAGTTGTGAAAACCTGATGTCCCGTCATGGCAGCACGAAACGCCATGGTGGCGGTATCTTCATCACGGACTTCACCCACCAAAATAATGTCCGGATCTTGCCGCATTATTGAGCGAATCCCATTAGCAAAATCTACTTTATTGACTTCCGCAACTGAGGTTTGGCGCATCAGAGATACCGGATACTCAACAGGATCTTCTAAGGTCATAATGTTGACAGCTTCTGTATTCCGGAATGACAACAAAGAATACAGCGTGGTGGTTTTACCACTACCCGTTGGACCTGTAACAATCACGATTCCCTCAGGTCGCGTCATCATAAGCTTCAATTGATCCAAAGTTTCTGTGCGCAAACCCATACGCTCCATTGGAATAATGGATTTTTCACGGTCTAAGACACGCAATACAATATTTTCACCATTAATTGTTGGATGGCTAGACACCCGAAAATCGATTGGGCGGCCACATAAATGCATGCCCAAACGACCATCTTGAGGAGAACGTGTTTCAGCAATATCCAGCCCGCTCAACACCTTAAGGCGCACCGCCACACCGCCCCAGTAACTTTTGTGTAGGCTACGTACTTGTTGCAATACCCCATCTATCCTATAGCGAATTCTTAAAAAGGCGTATTCAGGTTCAAAGTGAATATCTGATGCGCCACGCTTTACCGCGTCCATTAACAAGGCACCTACTAAACGTACTACAGGATGCGTGTACTCATCACGGCCCGCACTTAAACTGCCGTAATCAATTTCACCTGTTTCAATTTCACGCAAAATACCATCAACAGATAGCTCATAGCCGTAAAAATGATCAATATATTCTTCTAGCTGCGCCTCAGTTGCAAGTAAGGGCTTAATTTGAATTCGCCCACCCAGCATAGCTCGAAGCTGATCTAAGACCACCACATTAAACATATCGGCCATGGCGACTACTAATATTTTTGCCGCCTCTTCATAAGCGATGGGCAATAATTGATAACGTCGTGAAAAGTCTTCTGGTACTAATTGCAATGCTTCTTCATCAGCCACGATGTTAGACAAATCAACGCTCTCATAACCAATGGTATCCGCTACAACATCCCGGACCATGGTCTCTGTGACGAACCCTAACAACACCAACTGACGGCCTAATGGCAACTCACTATGCTCTTGTTCGGTAAGTGCAATGCGAAGCTGATCTTGGCTAATCAGCCCTTGTTGAACCATTAACTCGCCTAGACGAGGTCTACGCCGCTGTTCAGCCATTGCTTAAACCTACTATGAGTGCTGTCATGGATTTTATTAATTTCATTTTTAAAATTATTTTTATTGAAGTTCGTGAATTCTTGCTTCTAATGTCGCCTTATTTGGGCTAGCGTTACCGGATTGATTGACTAATTCTAATGCTCGTTCATATTGCTTCAATGCAAGTTTAGCTTTGCCCATTTGGTCTAAACTAATGGCTAAGTTAAATGCGTAATCCGCATTATTAGGTGCAAGTCTGCTAGCGTTAAAATAAGCCTCTTGAGCGGAAGGCCATTGATTTTGCTCTGCATATAGATTGCCCAATGATGCGTGTAGGTTAGCTGCTTCTGGCTGCCGTGCTAGCATGTTTTTAATATGACTTTCGACCGTTACAGGATCAGCATTGCCTGATGGACTGATACTGGCGGACTGTGCAATTGTATTTGTAGGCTCAATCTCTAATACTTTTTGATACCACCCTAGCGCATCTGCATCCCGACCTTGCCTCTGCGCAATTGCAGCCATCCCGAGCAATGCATCAACATTACGCACATCGCGTTGCAACACCTGCCGATACTGTTGCTGTGCTAATGCGTCATCACCGCGAGTATAGGCTTGATAAGCACCCATTAATATGGGGTCTATACTAGATTCTGACACCCTACTAATCAAGTTCAATGGTTTGCGCTTACCCTTAGTACTACCCTCAGGTTTATAGGTAACATCGCCACTGATACTTTTATCTTCATTGCTCGCACTTGTATTTTTTCTTGAAGCTTTTTTAGGCTCCGTAGCAATAGTATCTTCAGCTATATTCGATTTAGCTGGCACTTGATTATCCAATGCTGAAGCACTCCCTTTGCTAGCGACATTAGCATTGTCATCAGAGGCTTCTGCAATAGGGGCTGCTTGAGTCTCATTATTGGGTGTAACGACTTCTGTAGGCAAATTAGCAAGCGTCGATTCTGTTATCTGCGCAGGCTTGGGTTGTTGTATTGGCGAGCTAGATTTCACCACTACAATCTCAGGCATCATTAACACTTTAATATAGCTATAGCCCTGCAAACCCAACCAAATTAATATTGCCCCCACTACAGCAAGAATAACAAGTGCAAATTTTGAAGTGGGTGCTTTAACTGTTTTATTGGCAACAAATACCTTGGCAGCCGCTTGCTGATTTTGTTCCGTAGCAACGCTTTGAAACACGGGTGCAATTTTCTCTTCAGGTTTTTTTGCAGGCTTAGTGCTCTCCAAAGCCACTTTAGTGGTATCTAAAGCTGGTTTAGCTGCTTTATCTGGACCCTTAGTCGCTACTGGTTTAGACTTATATTGTCTGGGAGTAATGAGTGCATCTGTTAAACCAGCTTCTTCTTCTAAAGAAAGCTCTCTATCTAAAACATTTTTTTCAAGCATTCCGTCTTCAACAGTAATTGCTGGATTATTTATTTCTGCAACACCTTGCAGACTCTCAGCCGTCAAATTAAGTTCTGTTTTTGGTTCTACAGGCATTAACTCAAGCGTTAAAGCCTCGTCAGCAACGTAGTCCCCCGCCTGCTTTTTGTCTTTTTCAGCCTGCTTATTTTTATCTAAATGATCTAATGCCTTAATGAGTAAGCTCATAGCAAGCGCTTACCTTTCACTTGTTGCATCTTTTGGTAAGGCTCTTTCCAAAGCCTGAGTAGGGAGATACTGCTTGTAAGTTGAAAGCTCGTCGCTTTCTAAGCTAGCATTGCTGATTACTGTTGGTCGTAAGAAAATGACTAGCTCAGTTTTACGATTAGCATCGTTTTTACCTGTAAACGCCTTGCCGACCATAGGGATTTTAGACACCCCTGGTACTTGATCAGTATTTTTAAGTGCCTCGTCCTGCATCAAACCACCTAATATAGCGGTGTTACCACTGGCTATTTGTAGCATCGATTCCATTTCACGCACTTGTATCACTGGTATGAAATTCAATGCATTCACTGGATCTTGCGCATCACCCACCTTACGCGATACAGTAGGTCGCACATTGATGTTAACATTGCCCGCATTATTAATTTGGGGCGTCACCGTCATCACCACCCCTACAGGCACAGAATGAACCGTCGAAGTCGATGTGGGTGGACTGGTTACACTGCCACTACTTCCCAAAACTGCCGGTGTAGTTGTAACCGTGAAATACACTAAGTTATCAACTACTTTCAATACTGCTGTTTGGTTATTTAATACCATCAATTTTGGGCTAGAAAGCACCGCAGTTTTACCAAACTGCTCCAGCAAAGTGATAGAGGCCGCAATATTACCAAATTTGGTACTAGGGTTAGTATAAGCCGCTACAAATCCTGCTACAGGGACTACCCCAAAGGCATTGGCGCTAGTTGAGCGTAAGCCCGTGATAGGGTCGACTGCTGTTACTCGCGAACCCAGTTGCTGGCCAAATGTAAGATTAGAGTATAGGTTGCCCGAAGAACCTGCTAATTTTGCCCAATCTATACCCGCCTGATAACTATCATTCAACCTAACTTCAACGATGGTAGCTTCTATCAATACTTGACGCTTCACGCTACCCATCACTTTATCTAAAAATTCCTGCACTTTTTCATGTTGCTTATTAGTGGCTCGCACATTAATCACACCCGCCTCACGGTTTACAATGACCGTGCCAGCAAACAATGTTTTATATTCATTTTTGGCATCTTCTTTTTCTTTTTCTAAGGTAGTGGCATTAGTCACGTCGGCATCATTTTTTTTAGCCGACTGGGTATTGTTTGCACTTTTTTGATTGGTTGCGGATAAGCTATTGGTTCTTGCGACAATCACCTCTTTGTCGGTTTCAGCTAAGATGTCTTTAATGTTTTTCTCTAAAGTCTCCCAAAAGTGGCTTTTTGATTCACTAGAGATAGAAGTACGAGAGCTATTACTACCCCCTGCAGAGCCTCCTGCAGCATCTAATGCACCTTGACCTGTGCCAGATATCTCAGCAGCGGCGCCAATAAATCCTGACGTATCACGTGACATATTTACATAATCTATACCATAGGTACGCAGTACCGGCTGATCAGGTGTAATGCTAAGCACATTACCTTGAATCTTATAAGTCAAATCTACTTGCTTAGACAAACGCTCCAAAATAGCCGGTAAGGTTTGATCTACCGCATTTAATGTCACATTGCCTCTAATAGATGGGTGAATATCCACATTTAGTTTGCTATCACGTGCGATAGCAAACAACACTTCTTTGACGGGGGTGTCGTACACGACAATGCTATAAGTTTGTTCTTTGGTGGCAGGTTTTGGAGGGGGCAAGTAGGTGTTATTAACTACCGGCTTAGGGATATTGGCAGTTGAAACCTTACCTGAGTCATTGCCACCTGATTGCGCCGTTACTTGGCCATCAATATGGCCTTTTGAGGGAAGCACTGTCGATTCATGTGCACATGCTGACATCGCTAAAACAAGCATTACGCTGAGTAACGATAATATTTTTTTGATGTTTGCCACGACGAGCTTACTCCCAACTTAATACTTAATTGATAATCTTTTAGACATTTTGCATTATGTTACAAAAAAAGCAAGCATCTAATTCAATGAATATCAAATAATTACAATAGGTTAAGGGGTATCTTTAGCGCACCTACTCAACATCACGATTAATTCCGGCCAAAGTACGTAAATAAGGTCGATTATTTTTGATGTTAGACGGTAGATTGTTCAATGCAGCTAGTGCATCACTTCGCTGAGAAAATTGGCCATACAAAATTACATTATAAATGTGTCCATTTTGTTTTTTTCGGTACAAGTAAATATGATCGATCTCTACTTGCTGACTAATCCTATCAAGCTCATCGTCTAATTTTACATCAATAGGCAACGACTTAATTTGTATGGTCATGGTGCTAGGTTGCCCACTAAATAACCAGCTTCTAGTCACCTCCAACCGCTTTTCTACCAACGTTTGCTTGGTTTCTAATATTGGCTTTACCTGCACTTCAACTGTTTTAGGACTGATTTGTAAACTATCTGACTTAGCTATTGGCGTTGCAGCCTGTTGAATAAGAGTGGGGTTAGATTGTGATGCTACTGGACTTGCCGCCACACTAGCAGAGGCATTTTCAACGGGTACTTTATTATTAACTGCCAGATTGGCATCATGAGTTACTGGAGGATTAATAATTTTCACCCCATCTGCTTCAGTGACTACTGCATTTTTAATTGGCAGTATTTTAGCGGTTTTATCCACAAGCCTAGGCTTATCAGGCTTGATGCTAGGTTTTGGCTGATATTGCCACCACTCATAGGCCATAGAAGCGGTCAAGAGTAAGATTAAAATAATAGCCCAAACAAAATATTGTTTGTAATTAGTAGTATTTCGGCCAAATTCACTGTCTTGTATCGCAGCCTTTACATGTTTAGGCGTCACTTGATAAGCATTATCAGCAAAAGCTGCTAATAGAGATTTATCCGCCAATATATTTACTCGCCTCGCCAAGCCCTTTGCCGCACTTGATAGTTTTTTAATCGCCTTATCTGAGAATAAATGTGGTCCATGATACCCAGCAGCGCGCAAGCGTAGTATTAAATAGGCGCCAATATCTTTGGTAGCTAAAGGCTCTAAATGGAAACTATGTGTGATACGTTCTCGGAGCTGACGAATATGCGTCTTACTCAGGTTATCATCAAGCTCAGGCTGGCCAAATAATACTATTTGCAATAATTTATCTTGCTTAGTTTCTAAATTAGACAGTAGTCTAATTTCTTCTAAAGTCGCTAGTGGCATACCTTGCGCTTCTTCTACAAAAATCACTACCTGACGACCTTCTGCATGTCGATCTAGTAAATGCGCCTGTAATTCTTGCATGACTTTTAAACGATCAGCATTTTTAGGCAAATTAAGTTGCAACTCAAAAGCAATCGCATGCAATACATCTTCAGGGGCAACGCTTGGATTAGCTAGATAAATACTTTCAATTTTTTCAGGCAATATACTTTGTAACATGCGACAAAGCATGGTTTTTCCGCTACCTACCTCGCCCACTACCTTAATAATACCTTCGCCATTAGTGATGGCATAAACAAGCGCGTCTAATACCGCCCCACGATTAGCGCCCGAAAAGAAAAAATCTGTATTCGGGGTGATTTTGAATGGTGGCTCTTTTAAGCCAAAATGAGCATAGTACAAATTGAATCCATTTATTTTCTAAGTTAAGTTTTAATTTTCAACAGTCGTACTCATGCGACTATAGAGTGTAGTACGATTAACATTAAGTAACTTGGCCGCCTGACTTAAATTACCGTGAGTTAGCTGCATGGCCGCTTCTATATAAGCTTTCTCCCAAGTTTTAAGTACTGCATCTAAACTTACATTGGCCTGACGCTGTAAATGGCGCCGTGCTTGACTCATCATTTCTGATTCATCATTAAAGTTTAATATTTCAGAATTGGCCTCATCCGATTGAGACTCAGATAAATCAAATTCAGCAATCAACTGACTAGCATTGATTGTTTTACCTGAATATTTCGCAATTAAACGAACCGTTATATTTCTAAGCTCACGCACATTGCCTGGAAACTTATAATCCAACCAGCGCGCCTGAGCTACGTCATCTAATATAAATGGCGCTTGGCCAATCTGTCTAGCGTAAAACTCAGTAAAATGATCGCGCAATAGGTGTTTATCTTCACCCAAATCTCGTAGTGGTGGCACATGGACAACAAATACACTTAAGCGATGATATAAATCCGATCTAAATTTACCTGCGCGGACTTCTGCACGTAAATCACGATTGGTAGCAGCCACAATACGCGCCCGACTTTTACGTGTTTGTGTTTCACCTATACGTTGATATTCACCATTTTCTAGCACACGCAACAATTTAGCCTGTAACTCTAACGGTAGCTCACCAATCTCATCCAAGAATAAGGTACCCTCACTCGCATCCTCAAAATAACCCGTATGCGCGGAAGTGGCGCCAGTAAATGCGCCTTTAGTGTGGCCAAACAATATAGATTCAGCCAATAATGGCGAAATTGCTGCACAATTAATTGATAAATAAGGTTGCAAGACACGCTTGCTTGAATAATGGAAGCTGCCTGCAACCAACTCTTTACCACTGCCAGATTCCCCCTCTATCAGTACTGGAAATGGTGAATCTGCAAATTGTTTTATTTGCATACGTAAAGCTTGCATAGGCAGGCTATTACCTAACAAACCATCATAAGCTTGTTCTGGATTGATCTCATTCAGCTCAACATCCTGCACTTTGAGCGCTTTCAATAACATGTCTTTTAATTTTTCAACATCACATGGCTTGGCAATAAAATCTAATGCTCCTAACGAAAGCGCGCGCTTTACATTCACATCGTCACTTTGGCCAGAAAGTACATGTATTTTGATGGTTGAAGAGTGTGCTAAAAGTGCGCTAATCACTTTAAAGCCCTCGTCTGGGGTGTGAGGTGATGGTGGTAAACCTAAATCTACCAAGGCCAAGGCTGGCGGGCTATCTAATTGCTGAAGCAAACTTTTTAACTGCGTATGTGATTCAGCCACACAAACTTCAAAATGCTTACTTAATACAAAATGCAGGGTATCCGTAATGAGTGGATCATCATCAATAATCATTAAAACAGGACGAAGTGCCGCCATCAAAATACCTCTACAAAATTAAAAACTAGAGCGTTCGACATCACTATAGCCTTAAAGACTTTTGGTATCAATTATTTTGACAATGGAATTTGAAAGTGGATGGGGTGGCTGATGGGGCTCGAACCCACGACAACAGGAATCACAATCCTGGACTCTACCAACTGAGCTACAGCCACCATAGAGACTTTAAGTACATGGTCTGCCCGACAGGAATCGAACCTGTAACCCCCAGCTTAGAAGGCTGGTGCTCTATCCGGTTGAGCTACGGGCAGATTATGGTTACAAGGGTAATATACTAGTCTATATCAAACGTCGTATATAACTTTTCGGGCTGACTTCATTTATATGCTTGAATTTATTAAAATTCAAGCATATAAAAATTTGGTCGGCGTGGAGAGATTCGAACTCCCGACATCCTGCTCCCAAAGCAGGCGCGCTACCAGGCTACGCTACACGCCGAAGGGCAGAAATATACTGCAAACCGAGCTGTAGGTCAATTCTAATATGTTAAAATGTCACTTTATTTTTAATAATTCTTAAATATTAAGTGCTCACAATCAGATGACAGCTCAAATAATTGATGGCAAAGCGATTGCCGCTAACGTTCTTAACTCAGTTCAAGCCCGCATTAATGCACGCCTAAAAACCAATAAACGTGCCCCCAGCCTAGCCGTCATTCTAGTTGGCGCTGATCCAGCTTCTGCTATTTATGTACGCAACAAACGCCTCGCTTGTGAAAAAGTCGGCATTCTCTCAATCGCCTACGATTTACCTGCGTCAACCACAGAGGCAGAGCTACTTAATCTAATTAAACAATTAAATCAGGATGAAAACATCGATGGTATTCTTGTGCAATCGCCATTACCTCCTCAAATTAAAGACGAACACATCATAGAACATATCAGTCCCAATAAGGATGTCGACGGGTTTCATCCTTACAACATAGGGCGATTAGCTGTGCGTCAACCCACCCTACGTTCTTGCACTCCGTTTGGGGTCATTAAAATGCTTAACGCTTCGAATATACCCTTAATGGGACTAGATGCTGTCGTAATAGGTGTTTCTAATCACGTAGGTCGTCCTATGGCGCTAGAATTGCTCTTGGCAGGCTGCACCGTTACTAGTTGTCATCGCCATACTAAAAATTTAGCTAAAATCATCATGCAAGCTGATTTGGTAATTGCCGCTGCTGGTAAGCCAGGATTGATTCAGGGCGACTGGATTAAACCAGGAGCAATTGTCATTGATATTGGTATCAATCGTCTAGCTGATGGCAGTATTGCTGGTGATGTAGACTTTAATGCTGCCAAGCAACGTGCTGGCTACATTACGCCAGTGCCTGGTGGTGTAGGTCCAATGACGGTAGCAACCTTAATGGAAAATACCTTATTAGCACAAGAACTCCAAGAAACAAGACTTACTAATCTTCCAACTAATTAGACTAATTTTGCATCAATTCTTTATTCGGTGTACACTCACGCGCTAATTTTGAAACAGTGGTTTTAAAGTGCAACTTTTTTAAGTATCTAATTTTAAGTATCTGGGGTCCAATGATGGCAACCGTTATTACTAAACAATTCACTCCTTATCAGCCAAAACCTGATGAGCAGTACATGAGCAAAAATCAGCTTAATCATTTTCGTAAGATTTTGAATGACTGGAAGGCGGAATTGAGTAATGAGCTGAATCGTACCGTACACACGATGCAAGATGAAGTCACCATGTTTGCTGATCCAAATGATCGTGCCAGTCAAGAATCTGATATGACGTTAGAATTACGCAACCGTGACCGTGAACGTAAATTAATCAAGAAGATTGATGAAACTTTACGCAATATAGATAGCGGTGATTATGGCTATTGTGAAGGTTGTGGCATAGAAATTGGCTTAAAGCGTTTAGAAGCTCGCCCAACAGCCACACTTTGCATAGATTGCAAAACCCTCGATGAAATGCGCGAGAAACAAGTCGCCAAATAATGTCCTAAATTAAAAGCCGTTTGTCGGCTTTTAATAGTCTAATACCCGTCACTCCCACTCTAATGCAGGATAAAGACCATTAACGTTACGCCTATTAGCAACGTCAAATAATAGCCATTGATCTTTTTCTGATGCGGCAGCCGTATTCATGGTGGATTCCATACTTTCACCTTTTTTGATGCTGGAACGAATATCAGCCAGTAACACATTCAAATAGCGTTGTTCATTATTAATAGCTTCAATCCATTTTTTCGTCACTGGCCCATGACCTGGCACGACTTGTTTGGCTGGCATGTTTTTCAAATTCTCAAGCTCGGCTATTAAACCTTTAATATTTCCTTCAATTGCTGGTGTACGTTCTATAAATAACAAATCACCGGTAAATAGCGTGCTGGTCTTGCTTTCCATCATCGATATATCGGTATTAGTATGCGCAACAGAATGGGCACTTAGCATAAGTTTTCTATCGCCCAAATCTAATGTCAAAGTGTCTTTAACGCTCACTGTTGGCTTAATAAGTAGCGTGCCATTTGCATCTTCACCCAATAATCTTGCGTTCAATTTTGTATATTGCTCACGACGTAATTCCATTGCTGTTGCCAATTTATCATGCCCAATAAATTGAGGCTTATCTGCTAAAAAGGCAGCGTTACCATAAATGTGATCTGGATGTACATGCGTATTAATCACATACAATACTGGCAACGAACTGACCTTGCGAATCGCTTCTCGTAGTTGTTGACCTACCTTAAGACTACCCCCCGTATCGATAACAGCAACACCTTTGCTCCCCACTACAAAGCTAATATTACAAATATCACCTTGATAGCCGTCGTCAATATCTAGATGTGCGCCATGGTGCACATAAATACCCTCACCTAAACTTTCAATGGAAAATATATCATCATGCCTAGATTGTGCATGCGCAAAGTCAATAAAAACAATGGTGCTAAGGATTATCATTAAAATTCGCATGGTTTATTCCTGTAGTTAAAGTTATTAGCTATTATGTAATGATTAGCTGTAATATCGGTTACTTAAACGTAAAATTAATATACAGGAATATATCAATGGTTCAAACTTCCACTCGTTACACCAAAACCGCAATTGTCCTACATTGGCTTATCGCAATTTTTATTGTTGTCATGTTTGTTTTAGGTTGGTTCATGGCCGACATCCCTAAAGATGCCCCCAAGCAAATGGCCTACGATGTATTAGACTTAGGTATTTATACTTGGCAACTGGCTGAAGAAGCTAGCCCTAGAACATTCTATTTCAATTTACATAAATCATTCGGCGTAACGATTTTAGCACTAATAGCTATCCGTATTTTGTGGCGCATTAGCCACAAACCCCCGGCACCTTTAAACTCTTATAAAGCCATAGAGCGCAAAGTGGCCACAGGCACACACCACCTACTTTATTTACTCATGCTTGCAGTGCCTGTTAGCGGTTTAATTATGGCAATAAATAGTAAATACGGCGTTAAATGGTTTGGCTTAGACTTAATTGCAGGGCTAGATAACAAGCCACTGCGTGAATTTTTTGAATGTACGCATGAATTAATTGGTATTGTGCTCTTAGTCTTAGTGGCAATTCATGTACTGGCTGCACTAAAACATAAATTCATTGATAAAGATGAAACCATGAGCCGTATGAGCCTTAAATAACCGAAGTATTGAGTTATTTCTAACTAAGTTTGTAAATAAAAAATCCCGATTAATCGGGATTTTTTATTACTGATGATACTGTTGACTATGTGCTCGCACGGCGTCTAACATTGCGGCAGCATTTTCTGGTGGTGTCCACTGCGTAATACCATGACCTAAGTTAAACACATGACCATCACCTTTGCCATAGCTACGCAATACATTAGCCACTTGCTGTTCAATCGCAGCAGGCGTTGATAGCAAGATTGCGGGGTCTAGGTTACCTTGCAAGGCGACTTTATCACCGACGCGCTTACGTGCTTGACCAATATCTACCGCCCAATCTAACCCAAGTGCATCTGCGCCAATTTCAGCTTGCGCTTCTAACCAAAGCGCACCACCTTTGGTGAAAACGATACTCGGCACTTTACGGCCATCATTATTTTTAGTTAATCCAGCCACAATTTTTTGCATATAGTTAAGTGAAAACTCAATGTAAGCATTGTGTGAAAGTGCACCACCCCAGGAGTCAAATATCATAACAGCTTGTGCTCCGGCAGCAATTTGCGCATTGAGATATTGAATTACCGTTTGTGTGGTTGTCTCTAAAATATGATGTAATAAATCAGGCCTAGCATAAGCCATTTTTTTGATGGTTAAAAAGTCCGTACCACCCTTACCTTCGACCATATAAGTAGCTAACGTCCAAGGACTACCTGAGAAGCCAATTAATGGCACTCGGCCATCTAGTGTTTTGCGGATTTGTGATACGGCATCAAATACATATTGTAATTGCGCCATATCTGGCACTACTAATTTCTGGATATCAGCTTCTTGCTGCAAGGTGCGTTCAAATTTCGGACCTTCGCCCTCTTCAAAATACAAACCTAGACCCATAGCATCTGGGACCGTCAATATATCAGAGAACAAAATAGCCGCATCCAATAGAGGATAACGATCTAAGGGCTGCATAGTCACTTCAGTTGCAAAACCAGGATTTTTGCATAACTGTAAAAAGCTACCCGCAGTTTTACGACTTTCACGATACTCTGGAAGATAGCGCCCTGCTTGGCGCATCATCCACACAGGCGTGTAGTCAATTGGTTGACGCATTAAAGCGCGTAAGAAACTATCATTTGTTAAGGTAGACATTTTTTATATTAGCCACAGATGAACACGGATAAACACCGATTAAAAATAAAAACTACAAGGAATACAATGAGCCTGATTCGAAGCAATTGAAAACGAATTCATCATCACTGTGGCAAAAATTAGCGTGGCAGTGTAGACGAGCCCATTAGAAATTCATCTACTGCACGGGCGGCTTGACGACCTTCGCGGATAGCCCAAACCACTAACGATTGTCCGCGACGCACATCACCAGCTGCAAACACCTTAGCTTTGCTAGTTTTGTAGCTTTCTACGCCTTCTGTAGTAGCTTTTGCGTTACCGCGATTATCTTTATCCACACCGAATGCTTTAAGCAACTTTTCTACCGGTGAAACAAAACCCATAGCTAACAATACTAAATCCGCCTTGATGGTAAACTCTGTGCCAGAAACTTCTAGCATTTTTCCATCTTTCCATTCCACTTTGGTACCTTTTAGCGCTACCACTTTGCCATTTTCACCAATCAGTTCTTTGGTTGTAATAGACCAATCACGATTTGCACCTTCTTCATGTGAGCTTGAAGTGCGCATTTTTAATGGCCAATTTGGCCAAACTAATTGTTTATCTTCTTGAACGGGTGGTTGTGGCATCAACTCAAATTGAGTAATAGATAATGCACCATGACGATTGGAAGTACCGACACAATCCGACCCTGTATCACCGCCGCCAATCACCACGACATTTTTATTGGTCGCCAATACTTGATTGGGCACTACATCACCAGCAACCACTTGATTTTGTGGGGTTAAAAAGTCCATCGCGTACATGACGCCATCTAAATCTCGACCAAGCACTGGCAAGTCACGCGGATGCTCTGCACCGCCTGCTAGTACCACTGCATCAAATTCAGCCAACAAGTCATCGGCTTTGACATTCTCACCTACATGCTGATGAACGCGAAATTCCACGCCTTCTGCTTGCATCTGCGCCATACGTCTATCAATATGTATTTTTTCCATTTTGAAATCAGGAATGCCATAACGCAATAAACCACCAATACGACTATTTTTTTCTAAGACTACCACCGTGTGGCCAACGCGCGCCAATTGTTGTGCGGCAGCCAAACCGGCTGGACCTGAGCCTACTATAGCAACTTTTTTACCCGTTTTATAGCTAGCTACTTGTGGTGTAACCCAATCATTCTCCCAGGCTTTATCGATAATCGCATGTTCTATAGATTTAATACCGACAGCATCAGCATTAATGTTTAAAGTACAAGCAGCTTCACAAGGGGCAGGACAGATGCGGCCAGTAAATTCTGGGAAATTATTGGTTGAATGCAAAACATCAATAGCCGATTTCCAATCTTGCTGGTAAACCAAGTCGTTAAAATCAGGGATGATGTTATTAACGGGGCAACCGCTAGTACAAAATGGAATGCCACAATCCATACAGCGAGCACCCTGCTGTTTAGCTTGATCATCACTTAAATGTAATACAAACTCTTTGTAGTTTTTAACACGGTCAACCACTGGCAGATTTGCTTCTGTCAGCCTGTTATATTCCATAAAACCAGTTACTTTACCCATACTAAAAAACCTTTTCCGATAATTCTGTTTTTATGCAGCTTGTTTTGCTGAAACTGTCGCTAATTCTGTCAGCGCACGTTTATATTCAATTGGCATGACTTTTATAAATTTGCTTCTTGATGTGGCCCAATCTGCCAATAAACTACTTGCGCGTACACTGCCGGTATACTTTGCATGATTTTCAATCAGCGCTTTAAGCGTCACTTCATCGGGTTGATTTAAGTGTTGTACTTTACCTATCGCCGCGTCTGCTGCTTCTACTTTTTCTAACGCAACCATATTCATATTACAACGCTTAGCAAATAAGCCGTCTTCATCATATACATAGGCCACGCCACCACTCATGCCTGCGGCAAAGTTTTGCCCTGTCAGACCCAACACCGCCACCGTACCACCCGTCATATATTCACAGCCGTGATTACCAACGCCTTCAACTACGGCAGTTGCCCCTGAATTACGTACACAGAAACGCTCTCCAGCCACACCTCTGAAGTAGCTTTCACCGGTAGTAGCGCCATACATCACCGTGTTTCCCACGATAATGTTTTCATGCGCTAGGCCACGGAATTTAACTGGCGGTTTAATAATTATACGTCCGCCACAGAGGCCTTTGCCTACATAGTCATTGCCTTCACCAGTCAATTCAAAAGTAATGCCTTTAGCTAAGAAAGCCGCAAAGCTTTGGCCAGAGGTACCTGTGAAATTAATATGTATGCTGTCATCAGGCAAGCCTGCATTCCCGTAACGGGTGGCTATTTGATTTGACAACATGGTACCAACTGTGCGATTGGTATTAGAAATCGCAACATCTAACACCACTTTTTTACCATCTTCTAAGGCCGGTTTGGCTAAAGCCACTAACTTGTTATCCAAAGCATGTACAAGCCCATGATCTTGCACATCATTATTTTTACGTGATACTTCTGCTGGCATAGCCGGTAAATGGAACACTTTACTGAAATCTAAACCATTAATTTTCCAATGATCGATACCCGCTTGCATATCTAGCAAATCAGCGCGACCAATTAAATCATCAAACTTTGCTACACCGATAGCCGCCATCAGTTCGCGAACTTCTTCAGCAACAAAAAAGAAATAATTCACCACGTGCTCAGGCTGTCCAGTAAAACGTTTACGCAATTCAGGGTCTTGTGTTGCCACACCCACTGGGCAAGTATTCAAATGGCATTTACGCATCATGATGCAGCCTTCAACCACAAGTGGTGCCGTTGCAAAACCAAACTCATCTGCACCCAATAAAGCACCGATGACCACATCGCGACCGGTTTTTATTTGACCATCCACTTGCACTACAACCCGGCCACGCAATTGATTTAACACCAATGTTTGCTGAGTTTCAGCAAGGCCAATTTCCCAAGGTCCGCCTGCATGCTTCACTGATGAAATTGGCGATGCGCCAGTACCGCCATCGTGACCTGCAATTACAATATGATCTGATTTTGCTTTTGCCACACCAGCGGCTACTGTGCCCACACCTGTTTCAGCAACTAATTTCACCGAAATGGATGCTTTAGGATTAGCATTTTTGAGGTCATGAATCAGCTGTGCGAGATCTTCAATCGAATAAATATCATGATGTGGTGGTGGTGAAATTAAACCAACGCCAGGAACTGAAAAACGCAACTTGGCAATATATTCACTGACCTTATGTCCAGGCAATTGGCCGCCTTCACCCGGCTTTGCACCTTGTGCCATTTTAATTTGAATCTGATCAGCAGATGCCAAGTATTCAGCTGTTACCCCAAAGCGGCCAGAGGCCACTTGTTTAATGCTGGAGCGCATAGAATCACCCGCTTGTAACGCGATATCTTTAACAATAACATCCTCACCTATGACTTTTGCCATGGTGGTAGCGCTGGCTACTGGAATAAAGCGTTTAGCATCTTCGCCGCCTTCACCAGTATTAGATTTACCGCCAATCCGATTCATAGCAATTGCTAAAGTGGCATGTGCTTCGGTAGAAATCGAACCTAATGACATCGCGCCAGTGGCAAAGCGCTTTACAATTTCTTTTGCTGACTCAACTGACTCTAATGGAATGGCGGAGCCGACTGACTTAATTTCAAATAATCCACGCAAGGTCATATGACGACGCGTTTGATCATTAATTAACTTTGCATATTCTTTGTAGGTAGCAGCCGAGTTAGTACGTGTAGCATGTTGCAATTTAGCAATCGAATCTGGTGTCCACATATGCTCTTCACCGCGCACCCTAAATGCATATTCACCACCTGCATCTAAATGCTTGGCTAATACTGGGTCATCCCCAAACGCTGCGATATGCAAACGCTCGGCCTCTTCAGCGACTTGATCTAAACCGATACCCTCAATATTGGTAGTTGTACCCGTAAAGTATTGATTAACGAAAGCACTATTAAGACCAATCGCCTCAAATATTTGAGCACCGCAATAAGATTGATAAGTAGAAATGCCCATTTTAGACATGACTTTATACAAGCCCTTACCAATAGCTTTCACAAACTTTTTAGCGGCTTCTTTACTATCTTTTACATCCATGTGCTTGATTGTTTCAAAAGCTACCCATGGACAAACCGCTTCTGCACCATAGCCTGCTAGCAATGCGAAGTGATGCACTTCACGTGCCGAGCCAGTATCTATGACCAAGCCGGCGCTAGTTCTTAAGCCAGCTCCCACCAAATATTCATGCGTTGCAGAACATGCCAATAAAGCTGGAATTGCCAAACGATCAGCACTTACATTTCTATCTGAAAGAATGAGAATATTAAAACCACTTTGAACTGCACTTTGAGCCGCACTAGTAATGCTAGCGACTGCTACTGCCATGCCTGCCTTACCTTGAGCCACTGGGTAAGTAATATCTAACACTATAGATTTATATTGATTCTGTGTAAGGGTGGCGATTGCCTTTAATTGCTCTAGCTCATCTAACGTTAGAACTGGCTGAGCTGCTTCCAAACGCATAGGTGGGGTCGCTTCATCAACACCCAATAAATTAGGTTTTGGTCCAATAAAGGTCACCAGAGACATCACCAACTCTTCACGTATCGGATCAATTGGCGGATTGGTTACTTGGGCAAACAATTGTTTAAAGTAGTTATAAAGTAACTTGGGCTTGACCGATAACACTGGCAATGCCGCATCATTACCCATCGAACCTGAACCTTCTTCAGCATTGTCCACCATAGGTTGTAGCACAAACTTAATGTCTTCTTGCGTATAACCAAAAGCTTGCTGTGTGTCTAAAAAATCGGCCGCCATTTCTAGGCCGCCTTCTACTTTTGGCATATCGCTCAAGAAGTAGCGTGTCTTCTCTAGCCATTGCTTATATGGCTTTGCAGTTGCAAGCGTATTTTTAACCTCAGCATCGCCGATAATTCGGCCTTGCTCCATATCAATCAATAACATTTTACCTGGCTCTAAGCGCCATTTTTTTACAATTTTTTCTTGTGGGAATGTTAATACACCCATTTCTGACGCCATCATCACCAAATCATCTTCAGTCACCAGATAACGTGCTGGGCGTAAGCCATTACGATCTAAAGTAGCGCCTATCATACGCCCGTCAGTAAAAGCTACCGCAGCAGGACCATCCCATGGCTCCATCAATGCAGCATGATATTCGTAAAAAGCGCGGCGATCTTGATCCATCAATGCATTATTACTCCAAGCTTCTGGAATCAACATCATCATGGCATGTGGCAATGAGTACCCGCCCGCCACAAGCAATTCCAAACAATTGTCAAAACATGCAGAATCAGACTGACCATCGACAATCAATGGCCAAAGTTTTTCTAAATCTTCGCCAATCACACTAGACTTCATGGTCTCGTGACGTGCCGCCATCCAATTGACGTTGCCTTGGACGGTATTAATTTCACCGTTGTGTGCAATCATGCGAAATGGATGCGCCAAATCCCAAGCAGGGAAAGTGTTTGTTGAAAAACGTTGATGCACCAGCGCCAAAGCTGATACTAAAGTTTTATCATTTAAATCTTTGTAATAAACACCGACTTCATTCGCCAGCAACATGCCCTTGTAGACTATAGTACGTGAAGATAAAGAAGGGATATAAAACGCTGCTTTATCTTGCAAATCTAGCGCACGAACAGCATGCTCAATCCGCTTACGTATAACAAATAATTTTCGCTCAAAGGTATTCTGGTCTATCGAGTTCGCGCCAATAATAAGCTGTCGCATCATTGGCTCAACATCGCGTGCTGCTTGCGCAATATTGCCATTGTCAACAGGTGTATCACGCCAGCCAAGTAAAGTTTGACTTTCTTCCGCGATGATTTTACCTATGAGAACTTCACAAACTTGGCGATTTTTAGGCAATTGCGGTAAAAATACATTACCGACTGCATATTGACCTACAACTGGCAAATTGATGCCGAGCTTAACTGCTTCTTTACGCATAAATGCATCGGGCATTTGCATCAGCAACCCAGCACCATCGCCTAATTTTGGATCATAACCTGTTGCACCACGGTGCGTTAGGTTGGTCAGTAACTCCAAACCTTTTTGTACAATATCATGGGTTTTTTTGCCCTTAATATGTGCCACAAAACCAACACCACAAGCGTCACGCTCGTTAGTGGGATTGTATAAACCTTGTTTAGCTGGCTTGCTTGAATTGACGTTGATTGACTTACTTAAACCTGATGCCATATTATCTAATCACAAAACATTTAGAGGAACCTTTAAGTTTACCGTTAAATGCCTATCTGTTCAATAAGATAGAGCCTAAAGTTACCTAATATTTCAACAAATAACGCATTAAATAGAGGTTAGGACAAATACTTAGCAATTAAAACGATTGAAAAGCTTTTTTCGCTGCCGCTATAGTCAAGGCAATATCTTCATCGCTATGCGCCGCAGAAACGAAACCTGCTTCAAAGGCCGAAGGACCTAAATAGATACCACTATCTAGCATGCTATGAAAGAAATGATTAAAGTGGTCTTTGTTAGATTGCATCATTTCGTGATAGCTAGTTGGGCAGTGCTCACAGAAATATAGGCCAAACATACCACCCACGCTTTGTGCATTAAAAATAACGCCCGCTTCTATAGCTGCAATCTTTAAGCCTTCGACTAATTTTGTCGTTTGCGCTGCTAACTTGGTGTGAAAATTTGGCGCTTGGATTAGTGCTAGTGTTTTTAAGCCGGCCGTTACCGCCACAGGATTGCCAGATAACGTACCCGCCTGATAAACTTTACCTACGGGGGCCAAACACTGCATGATATCTTTACGACCACCAAAAGCCCCCACCGGCAAACCGCCGCCGATGACTTTACCCAAGGTAGTCATATCAGGCTTAATGTTATAGAGCGCTTGCGCGCCACCTAAATGCACTCTAAAACCCGTCATCACTTCGTCAAAAATCAGTACCGTGCCATGTTTGGTACAAAGTTCACGCAAGGTTAGTAAAAACTCCTTGTGTGGCACAATTAAATTCATATTGCCGACCACAGGCTCAATAATTACACAGGCAATTTCATCACCCATCTTGGCAAATAAATCTTTAAGTGCCTGCGTATTGTTATATTCCAAAGTTAAAGTATGTGCAGCAACGCTTGCAGGCACACCGCCTGAATCTGGCTCACCAAAAGTCAGCAAACCAGAACCCGCCTTAACCAACAGGCCGTCAGAATGGCCATGGTAACAACCCTCAAATTTTAGAATTTTGTCGCGTCCTGTAAAGCCTCGCGCTGTACGAATGGCACTCATGGTCGCCTCGGTGCCGCTGCTATTAAGCCGTACCTGCTCCATGCTAGGCACCAACTTATTAATGAGCTCAGCCATTTCAAGCTCTAAGCCTGTGGGGGCACCAAATGACAAACTATTCTCGGCCACATCTTGTACCGCTTTAATCACTTCTGGGTGAGCATGGCCGACTATCATGGGGCCCCAAGAATTAATGTAGTCAATATATTCTTTACCGTCCACATCCCACAACCTAGAACCCAACCCTTTTTTAAAGAAAATCGGCGTGCCCCCTACACTCCGAAAAGCCCGAACTGGTGAATTCACACCACCAGGAATAAGTTGTTGGGATTTTTCAAAAAGAGTTTGATTGCTAGATGTCATAATTAAGCCTTAGGGTTGAGCTCTAAATAATTGTGCGAATTGTTCAGTACTAGATTTTACGTCAGTTGCATTAAAAATTGCATTAATCACCGCCAGCGAGTCAGCGCCCGCAGCAATGACTTGTGCGGCATTAGTTAGCGTAATGCCGCCTATGGCCACAGCCGGAATAGTTAACTGGGTTCGTGCTTGATCAAATAAACTTAAGTTTGCTACTGGTGCGTTTGGCTTGGTGCTGGAAGCAAAGCAAGCGCCAAATGCCACATAATCGACCCCCGCTCGCTGTGCGGCCAAAGCCAAATCAAAGCGGTCATAACAGGAAGCACCGAGTATTTTATACTTACCTATTCTGGTGCGAATTTCTGTTAAATTGCCATCTTCTGCGCCTATATGCACGCCATCTGCATCCAACGTTAAACAAAGCTTAACTGAGTCATTGATAATAAATGGTACTTGATATTGCCTACATAATGGCAAAATCGCACGTGCTTGTTGGGTTTGTAACTTATGATCGGCAAGCTTGTTCCGATATTGCAGCATGCTAATTCCACCTTGTAGCGCTGCCTCTACTTTGGCTAATAGTAGGTCAGTGTCAGCTTCATCAGGAGTGACTGCGTATAAACCACGTATCATGAAAAATTAATGTGCCTTAACGCTACCATCACCACTATTCACAACCGCATCTTCCTCATCTCGCGCCCAAAACATACGGTCAGGAATAAATTGCCCCATGCCAGGTCTAAACCCATTTTTAAGCGTTTGCCATGTGAACTCTTGCGCCTCTTCAATAGCTTCTTCCATGCTCAGCCCATGCGCCATACAGGCTGCAATTGCACTAGTAAGAGTACAACCAGAGCCATGGTAACTGCCTGGTAAGCGCTCCCATTTGTAGGCTTTAATCAACTTATTATCACCATATAAAGTATTTGTCACTTCAAGCGTACGCTCATGCGTACCGGTAATTAGTACGTACTCACTCCCCATAGCCAATAAGCGTGCGGCACTTTCATCCAATGAAGTCAGCGCAACCTCATCAATATCATCAGCAAAAGCAAATCTACGCGCCTCCAAACTATTGGGGGTAATTAAAGTCGCCTGTGGGAATAGCATCTCTACCATTGCATCCATCATGTCATCATTGCTTAAATCATCACCACGGCCCGAAGTTAAAATCGGATCTATTAACAAGGGGACATCAGGATAATCTGCCATAATTTCTGCAATAACCGCGATATTTTCAACCGAACCTAATAATCCGAGCTTGAATGCAGATACCTGAACATCTTCTAAAATAGCACGCGCCTGGTCATTAACCCAGTCAGCATCCATCGCCAACACGCTATCTACACCGCGAGTATCCTGTACCGTGATTGCCGTGACGACTGAAAGTGGGTGACAACCAATACTTGCAAACGTCAGAATGTCGGCCTGCAAGCCAGCACCGCCACTAGGGTCTGTGCCAGCAAAGGTTAATACTGAAGGTGGTGCTTGATTGGCCATAATATCGTCTATTTTATCTTTATTAGTGGAGCGGGCGATGGGAATCGAACCCACGGCTCTAGCTTGGGAAGCTAGGGTATTACCATTATACGACGCCCGCCTAATGTTATATTTTACTGTATTTTGCTTAAAATCTGTTCGTATGTGCCACCATTATTAGTGACATTCAATGCCATAAATCTATTGCAGCTAGCCATCAAAATTCCAGCGGATTGACATCCACAGCCCATCGCACTTTAGCGGCAATAGCATGAGCTCTTAACAAGCCAACTAAATTTTTAAGTGACCGCTGCAACGCTATCCGGCTACTTGCTTGCATCAAGACGTGGCCGCGCTCCATGCCTTTTAGACGCTCCATTTGTGGGCGTACCGGGTCGTACACCAATACATCATTGCTGAAACTACGTGCTTGCTCAAAAGCATAACGTAGAAATTTTTGTACAAGTTCAAAATCATTCGCTTCAGCTCTCAATAAGGCGGTGAAGACATAGGGTGGAAACTGCACTTGCTCACGCTCTAACAATAATGCATCAGCGTAGCTCACATAATCTTGGCTACGTAAAGCATTAAACAAAGCATGCTCTGGAAACTGAGTTTGAATGATGACTTGTCCAGCTTTATCAGCCCGGCCCGCCCGACCCGATACTTGCATTAGCTGTGCAAATAGCCGTTCACTTGCACGAAAATCAGGGCTATGCAGTGCACTATCGGTGTCAATCACGCCCACTAAGGTTAAATTAGGAAAATCATGTCCTTTGGCAAGCATTTGCGTACCCACTAAAATGTCTATTTCTTGCTTGTGTACCTGATCTAAAATTTCAACTAAAGCATTTTTTCGGCTCGTGCTGTCACGGTCTACTCTAGCAATTCTGGCAGCTGGTAATAATTGTGCTAGGGTTTGTTCTAATCTTTGCGTACCGTAACCCGTTGGATGTAAATCCGCATTTCCACAACTTGGGCATTGTTGAGGGATTTTTTGTTCGTGCCCGCAATGATGACAGCGTAATTTTTTCTGCCCCAGATGTACTACCAATCGGCTACTACACCGAGTGCAAGGTGCTATCCAATGACAGGCTGAACATAATAAAACGGGTGAATAACCACGGCGATTAATAAATAGTAAACTTTGCTCTTTGCGTGCTAGCCTTAACTTTAACGCTGCTATTAGTTGAGGCGTTAAGCCGTATTGCAGATTAACTTTGGTAGTATCTATGCATTCAATGTGCGGTAATTTTGCGGCGGATACTGCCCGCTGATTTAAACTAAGTAAATTATATTTATTGGCTTGTTGATGATTGGCAACAGCATTATGCCAACTTTCTAGTGATGGCGTAGCTGAGCCTAACACCACAGGAATATTTAATCGTTTTGCTCGCACCAGCGCAACATCTCTTGCGTGATAACGCATACTGTCTTGTTGCTTATAAGAACTATCGTGCTCTTCATCGATAATGATGAGCTTTAATTTAGGTAATGGTGTAAAAATAGAAAGTCGCGTACCAATGATGATTTGTGCGGCGCCAGATTGGGCCAGCTGCCAATTATGTAAGCGTTCACTCTCACTCAAATTACTATGTAAACTGACTAGTGGGAAATTAGCCAAGCGACTTCTAAAGCGCGCTTCTAATTGTGGGGTTAAGTTAATTTCCGGCACTAGCACCAATATTTGGGCATCCTGATTTTCAAGCACATATTGCATCAAGCGCATGTACACTTCGGTTTTACCACTACCCGTAATACCATGTAATAGCCAAGCTTTGTATGTTTGCGCCTCTTGAGTGATGCGATTAACCGCTAACGTTTGCTCCTCGTTTAATTCAGGCGCTACTGGAATCATTGCTTCTAGGGTTTTGATTATGGTTGGTACTTGCTGGCTTACTAACCAGCCATCCGCAACTAACTGTTTTGCCACCTTACGCGCACTACTCGAAATTGTATCTAAATCCAGTTCCGTCAATCTTCCATGAGTTTGTAATGCTAGCAAAATCCGACGCATGACGAGTTGCCTTGTGGGCAGTTGCTCAAGATCAGCCAATTGTCCTAACGCTGTCAAGTTATAGGCATATTGCTTACGGGATACCGCAGGGGAAATTTGCCGCAAGCGCACAGGCAATGCAGACAACAATGCTTGGCCAAAAGGATATTGGTAATAATCGGCACTAAATTTTAGTAAATTTAAAGTTTCCGCATCTATTGGTAGTTCATCCGCAAACACTTGTATCACTGTCTTAAGCTTTTCAACGGCCACATCACTCGTGTCAGCTTTGACTATCACAATACCTATTTGCTTACGATGACCAAAAGGCACTAACACGCGTTGCCCAACTTGAGTCACTTCACCGTTGCTTAAGTAATCAAACAAGCGGTCTAATGGCAGGTCTAAAGCTATTTTTAGTATGGATTTAGGCAATTTATGTGGGCACTTATTGGAATATAGCCATTAGATATCATCTCATTAAAGACTCAAAGAAATACAAAAACAGGTCACGAGTAGGTTAAAATAACGCTCTTAAATTATTTACTTAAGTACAAATTAGTTTTGAAAGCACATCTTACCCAATTACTAACTACTGCCGCAAAAACTATTGCGCCAGATAGTAAAGAATTCAACATTTTACTTGAGCGCCCCAAATCTGCCGAACATGGTGATTTTGCGACTAACCTAGCGTTAGCTCTGGCCAAGCCGCTGAAACAAAATCCACGTGCAATTGCTGCGCAACTCATTGCGGCACTACCCAATAGTGAATATATCGCTAAAACTGAAATTGCTGGCGCTGGTTTCATTAACTTCTTTCTAAACGCCCAATCACAACAAGCGGTCATTAAAGATATTTTAGCGACTGGCAAGCAATATGGCCGCAACAATAATGGCGGCCATCAAAAAGTTCAGGTGGAATTTGTATCCGCTAATCCTACTGGGCCCTTGCACGTAGGTCATGGGCGCGGCGCAGCAGTAGGCGATTGCTTAGCGCGCTTACTAGACGCTAATGGCTGGGATGTAACGCGCGAGTTTTATTATAACGATGCAGGCGCACAAATTGATAACCTAACCATCTCAGTGAAAGCCCGCTGTAAAGGCATTTCAACTGATGATGCGAGTTTTCCTGAAAATGGTTACCGTGGTGAATATATCGCGGACATTGCCGCTTCTTATTTAGCCAAACAAACTGTAGTGGCCGATGACATAAAAGTCACCGCCAATGGTGATGTAAATAATGATGAAGCAATCCGCACCTTCGCCGTGGCTTATTTAAGACATGAACAAGATTTGGATCTGAAGGCATTTCAAATCCAATTTGATGTATTTTCACTAGAAAGTGCACTGTATGCGGATGGCAAAGTAGAGCAAACCGTACAAGCTTTAATTAACAGCGGTCACACCTACGAGCAAGACAATGCTCTTTGGTTAAGAACCACTGATTTTAGCGATGATAAAGACCGTGTCATGCGCAAAAGCGAAGGGGGTTACACGTACTTTGTACCTGATATTGCCTACCACACAGACAAATGGAATCGTGGCTTTGTGCGCGTTATTAATGAACAAGGCGCAGACCACCACAGCACAATCACCCGCGTCCGCGCTGGATTGCAAGCTTTGAATATTGGCATTCCAAAAGGCTGGCCAGATTACGTGCTGCACCAAATGGTGACGGTGATGCGTGGTGGCGAAGAAGTAAAGCTCTCTAAGCGCGCCGGCAGTTATGTAACTTTACGTGATTTGATTGAAGAAGTAGGTTGTGATGCCACTCGTTATTTCTTAGCGGCACGTCGCTCGGATTCACAATTGGTATTTGATATTGATTTGGCTAGGGCACAAACCAATGACAATCCTGTTTTCTATATTCAGTATGCACACGCTCGAATTTGTAGCGTATTAGCTCAGTGGGCAGGTGAAGTTGCCATCTTAAATAATGCAGACTTAAGGTCACTCATTAATCCACATGAAACATCGCTGATGCAGCGTCTAAGCAGTTATCCTGAAACGGTAGCTAATGCTGCAACAGAACTTGCGCCACATGTCATTGCAAATTACTTAAAAGAATTAGCCAGTGATTTACATAGTTATTACAATGAATATAAGTTTTTAATTGATGATGAAACAGTTAAAATAGCCCGCTTGAGCTTAATTTACGCTACCAGACAAGTACTTAAAAATGGCTTATGTTTACTTGGTGTTAGCGCACCAGAAAAAATGTAATCTATTTAAAACATAAAGTAACAAGTGGGTGCGGGGAACACAGCAAGAAGGCCCAACAAAGTCTGTTTTAATAGACAGATTAAATAAGGATTAGAATTAATAATGAGTAGAGATTACAAACCCAGTCCTGAAAGATCAAAAAATACCAGTAAGAGTAATCCGTTTTTAACAGGGTCATTAATTGGGTTTTTATTAGGTGTTGCCACATCATTAGGCGTAGTCATGTTTATTAAAGGTGGTGAAAGCCCTTTTGCCAACCAAACAAGCACTGAAGTAGCAAAGTCAGTAGCCGAGAAAATGAAAGACAAAGCTAACGCTGATGAAGCTAATGCGAATGCTGACAAGTTAACTTCTGCTGAAAATCCAACTAATAATGAAGAAACTCGCTTTGATTTTTACACGATTTTGCCTGGTAGCGAGAGCAAGGTCAGCAAAGAAGAAGAAATAAAAATTAAAGAAGATGTACCAGAGCCAGCGGTATTAACAAGTTATTTTTTACAAGTAGGCGCATTTCAGACCGGTGAAGAAGCCGATAACATGAAAGCTAAATTAGCGCTCCAAGGCTTTGAAGCTATCGTACAAACCGCGACCATTCCAGATAAAGGCGTATGGCATCGTGTGCGTGTTGGGCCACTGAGCAATTTAGATCAGATCTATAAAACTAAAAATGATTTAGTCAAGAATGGTTTTAAAGCCGATTTAATTAAAGTTAATATCGACAATCCATAACAGTTATGACAAGCCGGCATTTATTATATTGTGAATTGTCAGCCAAAATAAAAGTCATACGTTTCATTACAAGTAAAGTAAATCACATCCATCAAATTTAGATTTCGTTAAAAGGAAGTTAAACATGAAAAAAATGTTGAGCGCACTAATGTTATTAGCCTC
>CANNEG010000006.1:0-32018 GCA_947503455.1 Betaproteobacteria bacterium | reverse complement strand
AGCACCCACACTTATCAGTTGTTAAATTGTTAAAGAACAGGGACCGAAAAAACATCGTTTCTTACAGTCATTCGCTAGCGCTTTGCGTTAACGAGGTGCGCATTATACAGAGCTTTTATGGCGCGTCAATCATAAATTTGAAATGTTTCTCATTTATTATTGATTGTGTAAATTATTACGCTTTTATTGCCTTATTTTTCTACTACGCTTCGCTACTTTTAATTAACAAATTAGCTAACGAAGGCGCGCATTTTACAGAGCCTGCCAATTTGGTCAAGCACTAAATTGTAGTGTTACAAAACTGTTACATTTGCGAACTTACGTTTTCCTACCTGAGCGACCACAGTCACCCCTTTATTTAATTGTAAATTTTTATCACTCACTTTTTCACTATCTAACTTAACTCCACCTTGCTCAATGGCGCGATAAGCTTCCGAGGTGCTTTCTACTAAGCCCGCAAGTTTAAGTAACTGCGCAATTCCAATACTCTCAGATTCAATCTCGATGCTCAGTTCAGGCACGTCATCGGGAATGCCGCCTTTAGCTCTAGTTTGGAAGTCTGCTAGCGCTTTTTCTGCATCGGCTTGACTATGAAAGCGCGCTACAATCTCTTGCGCGAAACCTATTTTAATATCACGTGGGTTGCTACCTGCCGCCACGTCCGCTTTCCACTTGGCAACAGTTTCTAATGATTCAAATGATAGTAACTCTATATAACGCCACATCAATTCATCCGAAATTGACATAATTTTTGCAAAAATCACTTCTGGCGCTTCGGCGATACCAATGTAATTACCCAATGACTTAGACATCTTATTAACGCCATCCAAGCCTTCAAGTAGCGGCATAGTAAGTACGCATTGTTGTGACATCCCCGCTTGTTTTTGTAACTCACGGCCCATCAATAGATTAAATTTTTGATCAGTGCCTCCCAACTCAACGTCTGCTTTTAAAGCAACCGAATCGTAGCCCTGTAATAGCGGGTATAGAAATTCATGAATCGCAATCGGTTGGTTTGACTTGTAGCGCTTAGAAAAATCATCTCGCTCCAACATACGGGCAACCGTGTGGCTAGCGGCAAGTTTCAACATGCCAGCCGCACCCAGTTCATTCAACCATTTTGAATTAAACACGACTTCAGTTTGCTCGGGCTTTAGTATTTTGAATACTTGCGCAGTATAAGACTTCGCGTTTTCTGCCACCTGGTCTGCCGTTAATGGCGGGCGTGTAGTGCTTTTGCCGGTTGGATCACCAATCATGCCAGTGAAATCCCCTATCAAAAACAATACATGATGCCCGAGCTCTTGAAACTGGCGCAGCTTATTGATTAAAACGGTGTGGCCTAAATGCAAATCTGGCGCTGTCGGGTCAAACCCCGCTTTAATTCTAAGTGGCACTGATTTTTTTAATTTTTCTACCAATTCTGCTTCAATTAAAAGCTCATCTGCGCCGCGCTTAATAATTGCGAGCTGTTGATTGATGTCGATATTCACGTATTTTTATCCTTAATCATTACCGAAAACATTAATAGCCAATGTTCATTGGGTTGTTCTAATTGAGTTTTCTGTTAATATCCACGATCGCACTACACTTTCAATAAAGGTCAGCCCGTGGATAGTAACGAGCCTAATCAACATAACGCTACATTTAATTATTTTGCTAAAGAAAATATAACGCCAACTTCTGAGCAAGTTTCTATTTTAGCGCAAATCGATGACAAAGCTGAGCGCAAGCTTAAATTACGCTGGATTTTAGCTGTTTCTTGCTTACCTTTATTCGGTATTTATGCGGCTTTTGGTTTAGCACCACAAACCATAATAGGCAATATTGCTACTACAACTACGGTAGAAGAAATCGCCCTGAATGACACTCAAAATACTTTTAATAATGTTGCTATACAACATTTTTGGAATAAAGAGCATATCCGCCGTGATGACACCTTAAACAACTTACTGTCTCGCTTAAATATTCATAATCAGGATGCAATTGACTTTATTCGTAACGACATCATGGCTAATGAAATAGCTGCTTCATTAAAACCTGGGCATACCATCGAAGCGCAAACTGATAGCGATGGCAATTTGATTGCTCTAGCATATCAATTAGATACTGATCTTTTTATTAACGTCGAACAAACCAGCGCTGGCTACAGTGCCAGCAAAGTGTTGCACAAACTTGAAAATCGCCCAATATTAAAGTCAGCTATTATCAAAAGTTCATTATTTGGCGCTACTGATGACGCCAACATTCCTGATGACATTGCTATTCAGGTAGCCGAAATGTTTGAAAGTGAAATTGATTTCAATTCAGATTTACGCCATGGCGACCACTTTAACGTAATTTATGAGGGCAGCTACGATCAAGGTGAATTAGTAAAAACCGGTGATGTGCTGGCTGCTGAATTCGTTAACAATGGCAAAACGTTTCAAGCGATTGGTTACCGAGACGCTTCTGGACAAATGCTTTACTACACCCCTGAAGGTAAAAGCTTGCATAAGTCATTTTTGCGCTCTCCACTTGAATTCACGCGTGTTAGCTCAGGTTTCAGCCTAGGTCGCTTTCACCCAATACTACAGCGGATGAAAGCTCATAAAGGGACGGATATGGCAGCACCATCTGGCACTAGAATAAAGGCTTCTGGCGATGCTGTAGTTGATTTTGTTGGTAAAAAAGGTGGCTATGGCAATGTCATTGTTCTTAAACATGATAACGGCATTAGCACGGTATATGGCCATTTATCGCGCTTTGCAGATGGTCTTCGTCGTGGTAAAAAGATTACACAAGGCGATATTATTGGATTTGTCGGCATGACAGGCTTAAGCACAGGGCCACATCTGCACTATGAGTTCTTAGTAAAAGGGCAGCATCGTAATCCTATGACGGCCTCCTTACCTAAAGCCAACCCAATTGCGATGGAAAATAAACCAGCCTTCGATGCGATAAGCAGCCTATCAATTGCTCAGCTTAAGCTACTAGGCACTAGCAATATTGCTGCCTTAGATTAACTTTAATCCTTATCAATATTATTGATACGCATGACTAGCGCTCTTTATATCGGAATAATGTCTGGCACTAGCCTTGATGGTGTAGATGTTGCGCTAGTCGAATTTGATACACAACAACCACAGGTATTACGCACCCTTTTTTTAGCATACCCCTCTGGCTTGCAATCAGAAATTCTAGCGTTACAACACCCTACAGAAAATGAACTAGAAGCTACTGCCATCATCAGTAATGCGCTAGCAAAAATATATGCAGAAGCAGTGAATCAATTACTTTTTGAGGCTCAATTATCACCCAAAAAAATTGTAGCTATCGGCTGTCACGGTCAAACTATAAGACATAGACCAGGGTTTAAAGATGGTATAGGCTTCACCTTGCAAATCGGCAATGCCGCCTTACTAACTGAGCTGACTGGCATTACCGTAGCCTCCGACTTCAGAAGTCGTGACATTGCCGCAGGCGGCCAAGGTGCACCACTAGTGCCCGCATTCCATCAAGCAGTATTTGCTGACAAGCAAATAAATAGAGCAATCATCAATATTGGCGGCATTGCTAATATTACCTACCTTGGCAGCGCTGAACCTGGCGCTTTAAGCCAAGCAGGTCGCGTATACGGTTTTGATTCTGGTCCGGGCAATATGCTAATAGATGCCTGGATTAAGCATCATAAAAACCTAAGCTATGATGCAAATGGTGACTGGGCAAGCACTGGGCAAGTAGTAGCATCGCTTCTATCTAAAATGTTAGCAGAACCTTATTTTGCCTTACCTCCTCCAAAAAGTACTGGGCGTGATTTATTTAATAAAGCGTGGTTAGAACAAAAATTACTAGCCGATTCTACATTACGCCCAGAAGATGTTGCGCATACCTTAGTCGCACTTACGGCACACTCCATTTACAATGCGCTAACACAACATTGCAGTCCGTTTGACGAGGTGTATGTGTGTGGTGGTGGGGCACATAACAACTTACTCATACAACATCTGCAAACTTTACTAGGTGACACAAAGTGTGACAGTACTGAAAGTCTTGGCATTGGCGTTGATTGGGTAGAAGCGATCGCGTTCGCATGGCTTGCCAAACAATGCATCCTTAAAAAAACAGCTAATTTAGCAGAAGTGACTGGTGCGGAGGGCGCAAGAATATTAGGTGCCATTTACCAGCATTAAGGTCTAATCAATCACATAAATCGCTAAAACTAAGCACTTATCATTATGCATATAAGCGTTTCCTTAAAGTATAATTGTTTTCAATCAAGACTATCCATCAAGACTCACTGAAATGAATAAACCAACCAAAGCTACGATTACTTTTGACAATGGTGCGACACCTATTGAATTACCAATATTCTCTGGCAGTCTAGGTAATGACGTCATTGATATACGCAACCTAGGTAAGCATGGCATTTTTACTTACGACCCCGGCTTTTTGTCTACCGCGGCATGTAACTCTAACATCACCTTTATTGATGGTGAAAAAGGCTTACTCTATTACCGTGGCTATCCTATTGAGCAGTTAGCGGAACATTGTAATTTCATGGAAGTATCTTATTTACTTTTACATGGCGAGCTTCCTAATGCTGAACAAAAACAACAATTCACCAATACCATCAACGGTAGCACAATGCTACACGACCAGCTTAATAATATATTTCGCGGATTTAGACGTGATGCCCACCCGATGGCCGTCATGGTGGGGGTTGTAGGCTCACTTTCAGCATTTTATTTTGATGCGATGGATATTCGTGATGCAAAACACCGTGAAATTTCTGCACATCGATTACTCGCAAAAGTGCCTACGATTGCAGCATGGAGTTACAAATATAATTTGGGTCAGCCTTTTATGTACCCACAAAATCACCTCAATTATGCTGAAAACTTCATGCACATGATGTTTGCTACGCCATGTGAGAAATACGAACCTAACCCAGTATTGTCCAAAGCATTTGAGCGTATTTTAATTTTACATGCAGATCATGAACAAAACGCTTCAACCAGCACTGTTCGTCTAGTAGGTTCTAGCGGCGCCAACCCATTTGCATGTATTTCAGCTGGCATTGCGTCACTTTGGGGCCCTGCACACGGTGGTGCGAATGAAGCAACACTGACAATGTTAGAAGAAATTGGCGATGTTTCACGTATTGGTGAATTTATTAAACGTGCCAAAGACAAAAATGATACTTTCCGACTCATGGGTTTTGGTCACCGCGTATATCGCAATATGGATCCACGCGCAAAAATTATGCGGACTACTTGTCATGAAGTGCTAGAGGAGCTGGGCTTGAATAACGACCCAATGTTTAAACTGGCAATGGAACTTGAAAAAATAGCGCTTGAAGATGAGTATTTTGTTTCACGAAAACTTTATCCCAATGTCGATTTCTATAGCGGTATTGTCATGCGTGCTATGGGAATTCCCAATTCAATGTTCACTGCTATTTTTGCACTAGCCAGAACTGCTGGCTGGATTGCGCAATGGTCTGAAATGATTTCAGATGAAGAACATAGAATCGGACGCCCAAGACAATTATATACAGGATCTGTCAGAAGAGATTTAGTGCCTATTGATAAACGCTAAAAGCTATATTTATAAAAATAAAAAAGCCAAGCAAATCGCTTGGCTTTTTTAATATCTAGTTCACTTATACTGAAAAAGAAGAACCACAACCACAGGTTGTAGTCGCTTGTGGATTGCGAATTACAAATTGTGAGCCTTGCAAACTATCTTGATAATCAATCTCAGCGCCCATCAAATACTGCAAGCTCATCGGGTCAATCAATAATGTTACGCTGTCTTTTTGCACTTGCGTATCATCATCATTTACTTCTTCTTCAAACGTAAAACCATACTGAAAACCTGAACATCCACCACCACTAACAAATACTCGAAGCTTAAGATCAGGTGAACCTTCCTCTTCAATCAGCTCTTTCACTTTTTTCGCGGCATTATCAGTAAAAACCAATGGCGCTGGCATAACTTCTAAATCAGCATTCTGTATCTCAGTTACGGCGTTCATTATGATGCTCCTAAATTTCTCAATAAAATCATTATGCTACAGCGTTTTAGCAAGGTCAATCGATGTTTAAATTAATATCTAATTACCAGCACCCTCTAACACTTGCGGGTTGTCTGCCAAAAAAACCAGCTTACCTTCTATTACGGCGCCTGTGTGCATTTCTAATGATTTGTAATGCACATCTCCTGTAATGTGCGCCTTAGATTGCAGCTCAATAAATTGGCCAGCCTTTACTGCACCAACCACTTTGCCGTTAATTACAATTTTAGAGGCCGTCACTGCGCCTTCAATAGATCCATTCTCACTTAAAATTAGTGTACTTGGACTTGCATTTGGTTCAGTTACATTACCGCGAATCGAACCATCCACACGCAAACCGCCTGAAAAATGAACATCCCCATTTATGCGCGTATCTACGCCAACAAGTGTATCAATGCTATTTTGCACTCTATTACTTTTCTTAAAAAACATATCGATTCCTAGCGTTAATTCTTAATTAATAAATGAATATGACTTATTTAAACTGTTTTTTATTGCCCAGCATATTTTTATAAAATAATAAATCTTCTTTAATTTTTATATTTTCGTCGTGCACAAGATTTAAGTCTTTATCAAGATTCTTTTGCGCAGCTTGTTCAACTTGTAGTTGGCGTTCAACTTGGATTATCTTAGTTTGTAAACTTTGATTCTCTAATGTAGTTTGCTTTAATTTTTCACCCAAATTTTCACTATCTGAAAATTGCCAGTAGGCAATAAAGTAGCCTGCAGCAACAAATAATCCAGCAACTCCCCACTGAAAATACCATGGTCTCTGAGACCTTACAGCCACCTGCTTTGCTGTTAAACCAAAATGCCTACGAATTCTTCTTCTTACTGGCTTCATTGTTTATGCCCATAAAACTTATGGTAGTAGTGGGACAACTTCGAGCCCTGTATTTTCAGCTAGATTGAACATAATATTCATATTTTGCACAGCCTGTCCTGCAGCACCTTTAACCAAGTTATCAATGACAGACAGTATGACAACTATATCGCTATCTTGTGGTTGGTGTACTGCAATGCGACAAATATTAGACCCACGCACAGACCGCGTTTCTGGATGAGCGCCTTTTGGCAACACATCCACAAATCGCTCATTAACATAGCAATCTTCAAACAAAGCTTGCAAATCGGTAGGTTTAGTCAGCTTTGCATATAAAGTGGCATGAATACCACGAATTAGCGGCGTTAAATGCGGTACAAAAGTGAAGCCCACTTTAACATTAGTCATATTAGTTAACCCTTGGCTAATTTCTGGCAAATGCCGATGACCAGCCACACCATAGGCTTTAAAATTATCTGAAGATTCCGCAAACAAGCTATGAACTTCAGCTTTCCGACCGGCACCGCTAACGCCTGATTTAGCATCTGCAATTAAATAACCAGTATCAACTACTCCAGCATTTAGTAATGGCATAAACCCCAATTGCACAGCAGTAGGATAACAACCTGGGTTTGCGACTAGCTGAGCTGTTTTTATCGCCGCACGGTTCATTTCTGGCAAACCATAGACCGCCTGTGCTACCAGCTCTGGGCACACATGCTTCATGGCATACCATTTTTCCCAAGTTGGAATATCTTTAATCCGAAAATCTGCGGCCAAATCAATCACCCGAACACCTTTACTGAGCAATTCACGTGTTTGCTGCATAGCGATACCGTTAGGCGTAGCAAAAAACACCACGTCACATTCACTCAGGTTTGCTTTTGCTGGGTCAGTAAATACTAAATCTACATAGCCGCGTAAACTTGGAAACATATCTGCCACAGGCAATCCTGCTTCACCCCTTGAAGTAATGGCAGTTAACGCAACGTTTGGGTGAATACTCAATAGACGTAGCAGTTCAACGCCCGTGTATCCCGTGCCCCCTACAATACCTACTTTTAGTTTTTTATTAGTCAATTTTTCATCGCTCATTACATCATCATAACAAACATAGCATAACAAATTTTACACATTAACATTGCGGCTAAAATAAAAAAGGCCGCGTTAGCGACCTTTTCGTTCCTCAACCGCCAAACATAAGCATATGAAGCATTAACGTTTAGAGAATTGTTTACGACGACGCGCTTTACGGAAACCAACTTTTTTACGCTCAACTTCACGTGCATCACGTGTTACAAAACCCGCTTGTGATAACGCACTTTTCAAGTTTGCATCAAAGTCAATCAAGGCGCGTGTAATACCATGACGCACCGCACCAGCTTGACCAGATTCACCGCCACCAATGACGTTAACCATAATATCAAAACTAGCAAGATTGTTAGTCAACTCAAGTGGTTGACGTAAAATCATACGTGCAGTAACACGTGAAAAATATTCATCAACAGGCTTATCATTAACAACGATATTGCCTTTACCTGTTTTCAAAAACACGCGCGCTACTGAGCTTTTGCGGCGGCCTGTACCATAATTATATTTACCGATCATCTTTATACCCTTAGATTTTCAATTCTTGCGGCTGTTGTGCCGCGTGTTCATGCGTACCGCCTGCATAAACCTTCATTTTTTTAATCATTGCATAACCTAAAGGTCCTTTAGGTAACATGCCTTTAACTGCTTTTTCTAAAGCACGGCCTGGGAAACGGTCTTGCATTTTTGCAAAAGTGGTTGTACTAATTCCACCTGGATAACCAGAATGGCTATGGTAAAGCTTACCATCAGCTTTGTTACCAGTAACTTTTAATTTGTCTGCGTTAATCACGACAATATAATCGCCTGTATCAACGTGAGGCGTATAAATAGTTTTATGTTTACCACGTAAACGGTGTGCAACTGCACTGGCTAAACGGCCTAGCACTAAGTCTGTGGCATCTACCACAAACCAATCGCGCTTCACTTCATGTGATTTTGCTGAGAAGGTTTTCATTGTCTTATCAATACTATGAGCTAAAAAAATTAAGAGGCGGATTTTATGCTGAAGAAGGGCTCTTTGTCAAACATTATGTTCAGCATATTCATGAATTATTTAAATTCACTGAATTTAGAAACTTCATTCAGTTAATCTGATGTCGTTGTGTGCATTATTACACAGATAATTATGCATAATAATGTTAATCAAAGAATACATCTCATTCCGCTTTAAGAAACAAGCATAATTGTATAGTTTTAACTGGGTTATGCTACGATGTGAAAAATATATATCTAAGGATTGCCTAAGATAATTTTCAGCATAAAATTTAACTTACCCACGTTAACTTTAAGAACTATCATCACATTGAGATTTTTTACACTTTTATTGTTGTTTATTTACTCAAACCTTAGCATGGCTGTAGGTTTAGGTGACGTAGAACTAAAATCTCATTTAGGTGAGAAGCTTTTGGTTAAAGTCATTGTCACCGACATTGAACTGCCAACAGACTCCAACTGCTTTTCTGCTATCGACATTAGCGATACTCCTGCATTCAAAAAAACAAATGTCACACTCCAGTCCAACAATACTGGACATCAGCTGATTATTACCACCAATGACCTTGTCACAGAACCCATCATCAATCTACGTCTTGCTTTTCAATGTGACCCTAATGTAAACCACGATTATGTTTTGTTGCTAGATCCGTCACCATTCAAAATCATTGAAAAAACCTCGATAGAGGATGAAGCCTATAGTAAGGCTGACAATACAGCTTCTTCCAAAAAAGAAGCCCACCTGACTGTGAACAAAAAATCTTCATCGTTAGTAGCTGAAAAGACCAACGGATTAGCATTCAAAAAAACCTATAAAAAGAAAAAAACTAACGATAACTCTTCCGTTGAAGAGAAATTGAATTCCACTTATACGGGAAAACAAACTTTTAAGGCAAAGCTTAACTCCAACCCTGCAGTAGAGAACAAAAATTACCCAATCCAGGCAAATGGTCAGCCATCGTCTGACAAACCTTTTTTAGTAATTTCAGGCGGGAGCTCTAACAGCTCCAACGACAAGACGGGTTTATCTCTGCGACTAGCCACAGAAATAGACTTTACAAGACCAGCACCTGTTGCCGTTTCACCAAGTGCTATAGACACCTCGGATGAAGTGACCGTGATGACCAATCGTTTGACACACTTAGAAAAACAAATTACAAGTTTGCAAAAACGCAACATGCAGTTGGTCGCTGATGCGGCCAAAGCAAAAGAAGAAAATGACGCTACTAACTGGCCGAAAATCTTGCTAATTGCACTGGCCATTATCGCCGCTTTAGCTGGTATTGAATGGCTGCGTCGAAAAGTTTTGACTAAGCGCTCAAATAATGAAATTGCCGAATGGTTTGATGCAGAAGCGGAGATTAATCCAACCAGAGACACCTCTAAACCTGCCGACCTTAACTTTGAAGCCAATTCTTCAACGGGCGATTTTGATGAGCAATTAGGCCAAGGCTCAATTTCCAATAGCGCTAAATCAGTAACCTCGTTTGAAATACTTGATCACGAGAGTGTGCTTGATGAGGCAAATGTGTTTATTGAGCATGGACGCCCCACGCTTGCTATCCAACTTTTACAAAATCATTTAAGTGAAGCCCCTGCAGAATCGCCTGAAATCTGGCTTAAGTTACTCAATCTTTTAGCCAAAGAAAGTTCTGAAACAAATTATGATGAAGCTGTAGTGGAGTGTAATAAATACTTCAACATCAAGGCCGCAAAGTTTGGTGATGACTCGGAACAACATGTCGCATCGATTGAAGATTATCCACATATCATCACTCGCATAGAAGGCGCATGGGGTTCACAACATGCCACCGGGGTTTTAAATGACATTATCTACAACAAGCGCTCACAACCTAGAGGGGGCATCGAGCAGGGTGCTTTTGACGACTTATTCTTCTTAAAAATGATTGCTAAATACATAGATACGTTTCCAATGGGTCAGGGCACTTTCATGCAGCCTTCCCCATTAGTTAAATTAGATGCCGAGAACCCTACGACTGAAGTATTGCTTACTGACCATGAGTCTGTAGATGACATAGAAACTTCACCTATCAGCAAACAAAATATCATTGAATTTGATGCGACCGAGGCAACATCTACTGAAGATAACGCACTGGAAACAATAGACTTCAATCTCCCAGAGTACGACAGCCCAGCACTAGAGGTTGATGAGTCATTTGAAGCGGAAGAAATAAACTTCACTGCCGTAGCAGAAGAAATTGAAATAACAGCATCTCCAGAAATGCAGGTGCAGGCTCTTGAATTTGATCAAAATGCTGATTCAGCGACCTCACCAAAGACTTTAAAAAGTAAGGCGAAAACTCAAGCAGCAAGCAGCCCTAAAAAGAAAAACGAACTAAATGATATCGAGTGGGATTTGTCAGATATAAAGCCAAAATCTGATCAATAATAATCTTATTATGCCATTAGATAATGGCTAGTCAGACCAGTGAACACAGACAAACCAAACCAATTGTTATGTAAAAATGCCTTAAAGCACTTGGATTTTTCGCGCGCTCTAATCAAAAAGTAATGATACCCCGCAAAACCTGTAGCAAGCACTAAACCTAGATAATAGGCTGTGCTTAGCAACAGCCATTTGCCGACAACTACTAGCAATAATAGTGTTACCGCATATGAAATCATCACTGCAAAAATATCAAAACGACCAAACGTAATTGCGGATGATTTAATACCAATTTTTAAATCATCTTCACGATCGACCATGGCATACTCAGTATCATAAGCAATCGCCCAAAATATATTTGCCCCCAATAACACCCAAGCAATAGCTGGAATATTGCCCAGTATGGCAGCAAATGCCATTGGAATACTCCAGCCAAATGCAATTCCCAAATAAGCTTGGGGGATAGATAAAAAACGCTTGGTAAATGGATAGCTAGCAGCAAGCAACATAGCAACTACCGACAATTTAATTGTTAGTGTATTGAGCATACACACCAGAGCAAACGCGACTAAACTTAAGCCAATAGCCAAAATATAAGCTTCTTTCTTGCTTACTTCATTATTGACCAATGGCCGATGCTGCGTACGTTCCACCAAGCCATCATATTGACTATCAGCAATATCATTCATCACACAACCTGCGCTGCGCATTAATACAGTGCCCGTGGCAAATATCAACACCACAATCCAATCAGGTTTACCATGGCCGGCAATCAGCAGGGCCCATAATGTTGGCCACAATAACAATAAAATACCGATAGGCTTATCTAAACGCATTAAACGCTCATATGCGTCTAATTTTTGAATAATTTTTTGTGTAAGCATGTAGAAACTTAAATTATGTCGCAAGTAGCTGAGGTAAAAATACCTCAGTAACCATAATGTTAGCGCAATTCAAAGTAAATACCGAACGCCGTGCCCATAAGTAAGGATGTCTGACATTCATACTACTAGTTGCATGCTGATACAACACATGGTGAGGATATAACTTTTTATAAGTTAAAGGTGTTCGCTTCACTTGCGGATTAGCAAATAAGGTGGCGCCTAAAGGTCGATTACCCAATCGACTCAAACCCACCCATTCACCACGCAAGCTACTGCGTGGCAATACGCTGTGTGCAAACACCAGTTCTTGTTTATCGCCCATCAACATGACTTCTCGAATCAGTGCATTTTTACGTACTGAAATTGTTAATGGTGCGGCTTCATCCAAAAAAGGTTTTGCGTAAATCAATTGCATAGGCTTTACTAAAAAATCAGAGAATTTGTGCTTTAACCGCGCTGTCAAAGAACCTTTATCTACGAGCCAATGATAATACTCGCCACTCATCATCGGTTTTTTTAACCAGTTAGCGCGATTTATGTGCTTTGAATGGTGGTAATTTGAAGAAGAATTTTTCACGTAAAAAATTATGCCACATAAACGAAGTAATTTAAGATGCGCCGCTTTATTTAACAACGACTGATATAGCAAGGTACTTGCCTTTAGATTACGTCATGCTTAAAAATTACATTAAACCTTCACTAATTGACTAGCGCCTACCATCCATCTATCCAAATGCTGTTCTACCTCTGCTGGATACTCTTTTAATAGCTTTTCAGCTATTGCTTTAGCAGCTTCTAGCAGTTCTACATCTCTATTCAAATCGGCAATTTTTAACATTGGCACACCACTTTGGCGTACACCTAAGAATTCACCTGGTCCACGTAAATTAAGATCTGCCTGAGCAATAGCAAAACCATCGTTAGTTTCATAAATTACTTTCAAGCGCGCACGTGCAGTTTCGGATAACTTGTTTTGATAAAGCAAGATACAAGTGCTTTTTGCGGCCCCACGACCGACGCGACCACGCAGCTGATGTAACTGACTCAAACCCATACGTTCTGCGTGCTCTATCACCATTAAACTAGCATTAGGCACATCTACGCCCACTTCTATCACCGTTGTCGCCACCAACAATTGTAAATCTCCCGCACTAAACGCTGCCATTACAGATTGTTTCTCTGCCGCCCTCATACGACCATGCACTAATCCTATTTTTAACTCTGGGAATTCGTTCTGCATTAATGCGTAAGTATCATTTGCCGTTGCTAACTGCAAAGCTTCAGACTCCTCAATCAGCGGACACACCCAGTAGGCTTGATGCCCTTCTGCACAAGACTCTCGTACGCGCTGTAAAATTTCATCTCGACGCGCATCTGATACTAGTTTAGTCACAATCGGTGTGCGCCCTGGTGGCAACTCATCAATCACCGAAACGTCTAAATCGGCGTAATAGCTCATAGATAAAGTACGTGGTATAGGCGTTGCTGTCATCATTAGTTGATGGGGTTCTGGTTGACCCTTTTGGCGCAAAGCTAAGCGTTGCTGCACACCGAAACGGTGTTGCTCATCGATAATCGCCAGTCCTAGTTTTTTAAACTGCACCGCCTCTTGAAACAAAGCGTGCGTGCCAACTATCAACTGCGCACTACCATTCGAAATGTCGCGCATCGCATATTCACGATCTTTTTTTGACTGCCCACCGGTAAGCCAAGCGATTTGAATATTCAATGGCGTTAACCATATCAACATTTTTTGATAATGTTGCTCTGCTAATATTTCTGTAGGTGCCATTAGCGCGACTTGCCAGCCACTTTCTATACTTTGAAGTGCCGCCATGCAGGCTACAATAGTTTTTCCACTACCCACATCGCCTTGCAAAAGTCGTTGCATGGGGTGTGGTTGCTTTAAATCAAACTCAATTTCGACGGCCACTTTTTGTTGTGCTTGAGTTAAAACAAACGGCAGGTTTTTTAGTAAAGCAGAAATTAATTGTTTAGATGCCGTAAATTTTGGCGCATCGACACTACGGCGACGCGCATAGTGCTTGCGCATAGAAAGCTGTTGTGCGAGCAACTCATCAAATGCTAGGCGCTGCCATTCTGGTGTAGCTTTGTTTTCTAAAGCTTGTAAATCAACATGTGGTGGTGGATTGTGTAAGGCCTTCAGACTTGAAGAAAAACTAGGAAATTTAAATTTTTGGTAGATATTTGCAGGCAAGGTTTCTTTGAGAACATTTTGTTTTAGTGCAATGTCGATTGCTTTACGCAAAGCGCCTTGCGTTAGCCCTGCCACTGTAGGATAAATAGGCGTTAATGTTTCTGCAACAAAAGTTCTTTCACCCACCGCTTTGCAGGTAGGATGAACCATCTCGTAGCCATAATATCCACTACGCACTTCACCATATACTCTAAGCTTATTACCCACTTTAAGTGTGGCAATTTGGCTAGGATAAAAATGTAGAAATCTTAAAGTGAATTGACCGGTAGCATCTTCTAATCTAGCAATTAAAACCTTGCGAGGTTTATAAGAGACCTCGGCATATACAATCTCTCCTTCTACTTGCGCTGCCTCGCCAACACGTAAATCACGCACCTCAGTTAAGTAAGTTTCATCAATGTATCGCAATGGAAGATGCAGTAATAAAGCTTGAACAGTCTGGATGCCAAGCTTATTTAAGTTGGCAATAAGCGGTTTGCTAAAAGTTTTAATTTCGGAAAGCATGATCATGCTAGTTAATCAGAACTTGTACTGGCCTACAGTGAAAGTGATCATGCAATGCTATTGAGATGGCTTTTTAATAGTGCTCGCAATATTACCTTTAGCTCGATTAATTCTCACTACATCAGGTATTTTACGTAAACCACGCATTAAATCTGCTAAGTGGACGCGATTTTTAACTTGGACGGTAAAGTAAAGATTGGCGTAAGCGCTACCATCAGCTTCTTCTACACTCACATTATCAATATTAGACCCTGCATCAGCGATGCCTGAAGCAATTTTAGCCAACATACCAGGCTGATTTGCCACGGTTAGATTGAGGTTGGTTTTGAATAGTCGATTACTTTCCGGTTCCCACTCAACGTCGAGCCATTTGTCTGGATCTAACTTAAATTTGCTGACACTAGGACAATCATGCGTGTGAATCACCAAACCTTTGTCTTTATTGATAAAGCCTAAAATAGGATCCCCTGGAATAGGCCTGCAGCATTGGGCAAATTGCACAGCCATGCCTTCGGTGCCATGTATGGTAATAGTATCTAGCGACTTAGCTGGTAGCTTAGTATGTTTTTCTAAGTTCTCATCTGTCATGGCTAATAATTGATGTGCCACCATCACGTTTTGACGTTTACCCAACCCAATGTCAGTCAAAATTTCAGATTTCTTTTTAAGACCGTAATCACGAATCAGTTTTTGCCAATGCGCATCTGTAATTTGACTAGATTCAACATGCAAAGCTCGTAAGGCTTGGTTGAGCATGCGCTCGCCTAGGTGCGCCGACTCTGTAGATTGCTGTGACTTTAAATAGTGACGAATATGGGCTCGGGCTCGACCAGTCACCACATAATTAAGCCATGCAGGATTAGGTTTGGCGAGTGCGCCAGTGATAATTTCAACATGGTCACCATTATGCAACTCTGTTCGCAGCGGTGCTAAATCTTGATTAATACGGACTGCCACACAACTGTTACCAATGCCTGAATGCACAGCATAAGCAAAATCTACCGCTGTCGCACCTTTTGGTAACGCTAATATTTTACCTTTAGGGGTAAACACATAAACTTCATCGGGAAATAAATCAATTTTAAGGTGCTCAAGAAAATCTAATGAATCGGCACTATCGCTTTGAATTTCCAACAAACGCTGCAACCATTGATGCGTTTTATGTTGCAATGCTGTTAACTGCGCATCACTAGCTTTATAAAGCCAATGCGCTGCAACACCAGCATCAGCGATATTGTGCATCTCAACACTGCGAATTTGCACCTCTATGGGCGTACCAAATGGGCCAAATAATGTAGTGTGTAAAGATTGATAACCATTCGCCTTGGGAATCGCAATATAGTCCTTAAACTTAGTAGCGATAGGCTTGTAAAGTGTATGCAAAGCACCTAAAGCAATATAGCAACTAGTTAAGTCTTTTACTATTACACGAAATCCATAAATGTCGTAAATTTGTGAGAATGCCGTCATTTTTCCGGTCATCTTCTTGTAAATACTGTAAAGATGTTTTTCTCGCCCCGAAACTTCAGCGTCTACTTTCATACTAACAAGCTGATGTTTAATAGATTCAAGTATTTTACTGACGACTTCTTTACGATTACCGCGCGCCGCTTTCACAGCATTTGAGATTGCGCTATAGCGCATGGGATGTAGATACTGAAAACTCAAGTCTTCAAGCTCTTGATAAATGGCATTAAGGCCCAATCGATTAGCAATTGGTGCATAAATATCAAGCGTTTCTTTAGCAATAAGCTTTTGTTTCTCAGGCCTCATCGCATCTAACGTCTGCATATTATGCAATCTGTCAGCCAATTTCACTAAAATCACACGTACATCTTGTGACATAGCAAGTAGCATTTTTCGGAAGTTTTCAGCCTGCGCTACACTAGCACTTTGGAACTCGATTTTATCTAACTTGGTAACACCATCAACCAGTTCAGCTACTTGTTGCCCAAACTTCTCTTTAATATCATGCGTAGTGACATCTGTATCTTCCACTACATCATGCAATAAAGCGGCCAAAATCGTAGGCACGTCCATATGCAATTCAGCCAATATACAAGCTACCGATACTGGGTGTGTAATATAGGGCTCACCTGTTTTTCGCACCACGCCTTGATGGGCAAGGTCAGCATAGCGAAACCCCTCCCAAATTTGGGCGATATCTTGAGGCTTAAGGTATTGTTTAAGGCGTAAACTTAATGACGAACCCTCGCTGTCCGCAGGCAGCAAGGAGGCTGAAGCTAAATTAGCTGAGGTAGAGTTCGATAATTCCGCTTTATGAGGTATCGCGGTTTTGGACATGTCGTTGTCACTACAGGTCTAAATTATGGATTAACCGCGGTTTAAAATATCCACGCCTATTTTACCGGCGGCAATTTCACGTAAAGCCAATACTGTTGATTTATCGCGCAAACCTTGTACGTTAATAAGCGGTTCAGCACCGTTATGCAATTGACGTGCGCGATAAGCGGCCGCTAAAGTCAATTCAAAGCGATTTGGGATTTTGTCTAAGCAATCATCTACCGTAATACGTGCCATGATGGTTTTTCCTGTTATGAGCTAAAGTAAAAGTATTAGCTAAAATTAAAATATTTATAAAGTTAAGCGTTTTAATGACAATGCTTAACTTAACATAAATTATGTGAGTGTTTGAATCAAGCTAGCATAACGCCGCATCTGAACTGAGCCTGCCAGACGATGCGAGCGAACGATTGCTCGAATATCTTGCAAAGCAACATCAAAATCATCGTTAATTGTAACATAATCGAACTCACCCACGTGACGCATTTCTGTCCGCGCTGCAGCAACTCGTTTAGCAATGACCTCTGCACTATCTTGACCGCGACTATTAAGCCTGCGCTCCAAGGTATCTATTGATGGGGGTAACACAAAGATACTAATCGCCTTTGGATACAAAAGCCGTACTTGCGCCGCACCTTGCCAATCTATCTCTAAAATGACATCGTAACTAAGTTTTAATAGCGCTTCTACGGTTGATTGTGCAGTTCCATAGCGGGCGCCATGGACTTCAGCGCTCTCTAAAAACTGAGCCTCTCCTAGCATACGCAAAAAAGTTGCATCATTCACAAAGTGATAATCTTCACCGTTGATTTCACTAGGTCTGGGATTGCGCGTTGTATGAGAAATCGAAAGTTTTAAATGCGCATCTTCTGCCAACAGAGCTTTAATCAGGCTGGTTTTACCTGCACCTGATGCTGCAGTGACAATAAAAAGGTTACCGTTAGTCATAGGTTCATTCTATTATAAATTGATCTTATTTAAATGCATTGCTATTCAATATTCTGGATTTGTTCACGCATTTGCTCAATCAGCACCTTTAGCTCCATCGACACTTGCGTCGTTTGCACTGAAACAGATTTTGAGCCTAAAGTATTGGCTTCCCGATTTAACTCTTGCATCAAAAAGTCTAAGCGTTTACCTGCGGGAGCGCTGCTACTTAAAATACGTTTTACTTCACTCACATGAGCTGTCAATCGAGTAAGCTCTTCATCAACATCAATACGCTGGGCATATAGTACTAGCTCTTGGGCAATGCGCTCCTGATCTATATTCATTAGACTTTCATGTAATTTAGCTTCTAACCTAGATTGATACTCTTTAGTCAGCGCAGGTAATAGCGGTTTTACTTTTTCCACTAAAAGTTCAATCTGGCTCAATCGCTCTAGCACTAAGGCCTTGAGTTTTTCTCCCTCGCGAGCGCGTGAATCATTAAGTGTTTGCAAACCTTCTAAAACTAATTTTTTCACGTCGTCCACTAGCATGCTATAACTTGAAGCATCACTTAACACCACGCCCGGCCAACGCAATATATCTGCCACACTGAGTTCACGGCTTTGTGGAAAATGTGTGCGTGCTTTAGCCTGCATAGTGGCCAACTGCTGCATTACAGTTTCATCTAATTGGGTAACTTGATGGGCTTGTGTACGTTGGATTAAATTTAGCTTACATTCTACTTTCCCGCGACTTAATTGTGCACCAATAAGCTCACGCATTGACGGCTCTAAGCTTTTTAAATTTTCATCTAACTTAAAATGTAAATCTAAATAACGGCTATTAACTGCACGCAATTCTAATAACAAAGTAGCGTTTTCTATAGATTGTTCTAGTGCGGCGTAGCCTGTCATGCTAAAAATCATACGGGTACTTCCTGATGAAATATGAATAAATTAATGCAATGTTATCAAATACTCATGATTTCATGCCAAAATAAAACAATTCATCAGGATTTCAACCATGCAAACCAATAATAGACCAAGTCAGCGCGCCCATAATCAATTACGAAATGTTGAAATTATTCGCCATTACACCAAGCACGCAGAAGGCTCAGTGCTGGTGAAATTTGGTGATACTCACGTATTATGCACCGCCAGCGTAGAAGATCGCGTACCAAGCTTTTTAAAAGGCAAAGGTCAGGGCTGGGTTACCGCAGAATATGGCATGTTACCTCGTTCAACGGGCAGTCGCATGGATAGAGAGGCGGCTAAAGGTAAGCAGTCTGGGCGCACTCAAGAAATCCAGCGCTTAATTGGTCGTTCACTACGGGCGATTATTGATTTAGAAAAACTGGGCGAACGTAGCATTCAGATTGATTGCGATGTTATTCAAGCTGATGGTGGCACGCGTACCGCTAGCATTACAGGCGCGTATGTTGCGCTACATGACGCAATTTCCACCTTATTAGTCAGTGGAAAAATTACTGAAAGCCCTCTCATACAAGCCATTGCGGCTATTTCAGTAGGGGTGTACAAAGGCCAACCAGTGCTTGATTTAGACTATATTGAAGACTCTGATTGCGACACTGATATGAACGTTGTCATGACTGCTGATGGTGGCTTTGTAGAAGTTCAAGGCACCGCTGAAGGCGACCCATTTAGCCGTCATGCGATGGACGCCATGCTGGATTTAGCTGCACTGGGCATTACGCAACTCATCGCTAAACAAAATGAGGTGTTAAGTGTTTAGCAAACTAGTCATTGCTACAGGCAACAAAGGTAAGTTGCGTGAAATTCAACACATACTTTCACCACTAAAAATTGAAATCATCCCACAATCAATACTCAACGTACCCGAGTGCGAAGAACCTTTCTTTACCTTCCTAGAAAATGCACTCGCTAAAGCACGCCATGCTAGCAAACATACGGGCTTGCCAGCGCTAGCAGATGACTCTGGCTTATGTGTGGATGCTCTGCAAGGTGCACCTGGCGTGCTTTCTGCACGATATGCTGGTGAACCAAAATCTGATGAAAAAAATAATCAAAAATTGCTAAAAGTATTAGGCAATGAAGAAAACCGTCACGCCCATTTCTATTGTGTCATGGTGCTTGTTCGCCATGAACACGACCCTGAGCCACTTATTGCCGAAGGGCGCTGGGCAGGTGAAATTTTAACTGAGTATCGTGGAAGTGATGGCTTTGGCTACGACCCACTTTTTCTAGATGCAAAAACCAGTAAAACCGTAGCCGAATTACCGCTAGAAATTAAGAGCCGTATTAGCCATCGCGGTCATGCTATGGGAAAATTGCTACTACAACTTGAAAGACTCTCTCATGAGTAATGCAAAAATCACTTGGCCTAAATGGCTACGTGATGACCATAGCGTAGTTTCTTGTACTGAAAAAGTTAAAGTCATGAACGAAAATTTTGATGAGCTCAAACAAATAGCTCAGGATGCACTTGAAGATGGCTTATTAATGGAAGTCAGTGAATCACAAATGCGGGAAGCCTTACATCAACTTGTTGAATCGCTAGTCAATCCGTACAAAAGGTAAGTTCATATCAAAAAAATTATTGAAATTATTGCTGCGGAAAAATTTAACAATCCGCCTGGGATAACTTCTGCTCCACTAGCAGGAGAACCCACAATTTCAGGACTCACCAACTCGCCGCCGCTGTCCTTGTATATTCACATTCCTTGGTGTATAAAAAAATGTCCTTATTGCGACTTTAATTCTCATGAAAGTCGCAATCATAATGGTGATATTCCTGAGCACGCTTATGTAGACGCACTGATTGCAGACCTAGAACTAGCAACGCCCAAGGTATGGGGCCGTAAAATTAAAAGTGTATTTTTTGGTGGTGGGACACCCAGTTTATTTTCAGCTGAATCGATAGATCGAATCTTAAGTCATGTGCGGATGCTAACGCCGCTAGAATTTAATGCGGAAATTACCTTAGAAGCCAATCCAGGCACTGTTGATGCAGCCAATTTTGTCGGCTACAAACAGGCAGGGGTGAATCGACTGTCTTTAGGCATACAAAGCTTTAATAATGATAATTTAAAAGCGCTAGGGCGTATTCACGACAGCGAACAGGCCTTAAAAGCCATAGCGCTTGCAATGAATACATTTGAACAAGTTAATTGCGACATTATGTATGGCTTACCCAATCAAACTTTAAAAGACGCTATACAAGACGCGCAAACTGCGTTGCAATTAAACCCTGCGCATTTATCTTTTTATCACTTAACTTTAGAGCCCAATACACCATTTTATCGCACACCCCCAAGCCTGCCGGACGATGACGCTAGCAGTGATATGCAAATTGAAATTGAAAATTTATTAGCACAGCATGGTTACGAACATTATGAAACGTCTGCGTTTGCTAAAAAGGATAAACAAGCCAAACACAATCTTAATTATTGGCAATTTGGTGATTACTTAGGCATTGGTGCAGGTGCGCATAGCAAATTAAGTTATCACGATAAAATCACTCGAGAAGTTCGCCCAAAGCACCCTAAAGCTTATATGGAAAAATCCCTACAAGGCAATGCAGTAGAGAGGGAATGGATTATTCCTAAAGACGAACTAGGTTTTGAATTTATGATGAACGCGCTACGCTTGATTGAGGGGGTATCGGTAGACCTATTTCAACAACGTACCGGCTTGAATATACATACGCTTGAAACCGCTATTAAAAAAGCTCAAAACAAAGGCTTGCTAATAATAGCGCAAGGGCATATGAAGCCCACCTTATTGGGGCAACGATTTTTAAATGAATTGCTGGAGTTGTTTTTAGTTTGAGGCCTTAAATTGACCCCAAACTAATCTTACTTGCCAAGATTATGGACGATCTAGGCTACCCATAGATTTTGGATAAGTCACTATGCCCCAAGGCATATCTTTAGCTGCAATGCGTTTAGTCACTTCCAACTTATTAGCATCGATGACGATAATTTCATTCGACTTACCGCAAGCGAGCAGTATTTGTTGATCATCAGGGGTGAAACTAAAATGCCAACAACGATCACCAGTAGAAATGTCTTTAATCTTCTCAAAAGTCTTCGCATCAAAAACCTGCAATGCTTTCTCTTTATTAGCCGCAACAAAAATACGATTACCAGCACGGTCAAAAGAAACCCCATAAGGTGTTTTGCCAGTAGCCACTTCCTTAATCACTTCGAACTTGTCATTTAGTACAAGCATTTTGTCAGCATATTCTAATGTAGTCAGAATTGTCTTGCCGTCTGGTGAGGTTTTAATGCCACGCGGACGCTCTCCATACTTACCCACTGGAATGCTTTTAAGCAACTTGCCTGAATGCATGTCGTGGACCGTAATTGAATTGTCAGATTCGTTAGTTACATACATTTGCTTACCATTCTTAGAAAACTCAACGCCTTCAGTTTCTGGTTTACCAATAATTTCACTAATCATCTTGCCATTCTTTAGATCAACAATAGCAATCCGACCAGGTATTTTCTCCTCTTTATCATCATCTTTAGCAGGTTCGGCGCCAGGTTTTGGTGGGGGTCCAGATTTAGCACTAGGCTCATAAGTAACATAGGCCCGATCGCCCATAACACGAACAAACTCAGGATTTTTACCGATGTTAACAAAAGTGGGTTTAGTATTACCTGTAGTATCAACCACAGAGATATTACCGTCGTCTTTATTGGCCGTCACCAACCATTTTCCATCTGCAGTCACCCCAATGCCACGTGGTCCTTTTGCGCCGATATCAAGGCTGCCTTTAGTTTCCATGGTCGCTAGATCTATCACCATCACCCCGCCATCCTGATTAGAGACATAAGCTAGACCTTTATCTCCTGCAATCGCAGATGTAGCAGTCATAACACCAAGGGCGAGCAACATCGTTGCAGAAAATCGTTTAATTGGCTGTTGTTTCATGTGTTAAATATCCTAAATGAGTTAAATGATACAAACTGTTGTTAAGCATATTGAAAGTTTCTTAACTAATTCTTAACAAAAAGTATACGGACTAAATAAAATGAATATGCCTATTGTTTGATGCTTAGTTCGCCATGGATACTATGCACACCTTCGACACTACGAACTAATTTATCCACATAGTCAATCTGGCTTTGACTATCAGCAAGGCCAATAAGTTTAACGTCACCCTTAAGGGTTGAAACAGCAATATTCAAGTCCTTGATTTTACCATCAAGTAGCAAGGCATTTTTAACCATTACAGTCACCTCACTGTCTTTAATCTCAGCTTTAGCCTTACCTTCAGTCTTTAACGTGTTTGTTAATTCCTGAGGTTGATCACACCCTATAATCAAGGTGGTTGTCATTAACATTGCACTAAAAATAAATAATTTTGTACGTGGCTTCATTCTAAATTATCGCCTTATTGTGTTATAAATTTTGATGATGTTAATCATTATTACTTGCTTAACTTAAGATATTCTTAAGTTAAGCAAGTAATAATCTCAATATTCTTTAATCGAATTCATCTATATTTTGCAAATGTAATAATTGCTATAAATAACCGTATAATCTGACCAATACCACTAATAAAGCACACACTATGAGCAATCAAGACAACATGGAAATTTCTTTCGATGATCCTAAAAGGCATTCTTTAGCTAATCGATCCACTTGGATAAGTGTTGTAGTCAATACCTTATTAACATTAGCGCAAATTGCAGCTGGTTTCTTTGCACATTCCCAAAGTTTGATCGCAGATGGTATGCATTCTTTATCTGACTTGGTTTGCGACTTTCTAGTGCTCATAGCCAGTCATCACAGCAAAAATCCCGCTGACGAAGGTCACCCCTACGGTCACGGCAGAGTAGAAACTGCCGCTTCATTTGTATTAGGTGCAATTCTTGTTGCAACGGGTGGTGCCATCATGGTCGCTGCCGCAATAAAATTGCAGCATCTTGAACACCTGCCCTCCGTTGCGCCTTTAGCATTATGGGTTGCACTTATAGCGCTGGTCACTAAAGAACTATTATTTCGTTACATGCTGGGCGTAGGTGAAAAACTACGCTCACCCATGCTCATAGCAAATGCTTGGCATGCACGATCTGATGCAGCTTCTTCTCTGGTAGTAGCAATTGGTATCAGCGCCAACCTACTAGGGTTTATTTACGCTGACTCAGTAGCGGCAATCTTAGTTGGGTTCATGATTGTACGCATGGGTATTGTGTTTGCTTGGGATGCTTTTCAAGAGCTTATTGATGCTGGCCTTTCAGTTGAGGAGGTAGACAGTATCCGCCAAACCTTAATAGACACAGCTGGCGTAGAAAGCTTGCATGAATTACGCACCCGTCGAATGGCACATCGTGCACTGGTGGATGCGCATATTTTAGTCAACCCTCGCATTAGCGTTTCTGAAGGTCACAGCATCGCAGAACATGCGCGTAGGCGAGTACTAAAAAGCCATCTCACCGTCTCTGATGTATTAGTGCACGTTGATCCTGAAGATGATATCGAACATGATAACAATGCCCAGCGCATGCTTGGGCGTGAAAGTTTGTTAATTCATCTTGCACCTTTACTCGAGGGTCTGCCAGAACCGAAAAGAGTGGTCTTTCATTATATTGGCGGCAAAGTTGAGGCTGAAGTTTATTTATCTCATGATTTTTTTGAAAATGGCACTGCATTAGTCAATGCTGAGGCCAAAGTTGCTGAGCGGCTCATTGATAACCAATATTTCAGCACGGTATCCCTCAACTGTTTAGTCATACCTAAATAATTGCCGCTATGAATATGCGTTAAGGAAACCTTAAGCACATGTTGCAATACTGCTCACTTTATCAACGATACTTTGTTTAAAGGAAAAATGATGACTGCAGCATTACGTTTAGGGGTTCTCAAAACATTAAGCGCCATAGGATTTATATCTTTAGTTACGTTAACTTATGCTGATGAACACACTTACAAACCAAGTGGACAAGCGACCGAGCGGCCATTAAAACAGGGTGAAAAGTGGGAAACAGACGAGCCACTTCGACGAGGCATGAATAATATCCGTCTAGCGATGGCTGAAAACCAAGTAGGTATAACAAAAGAACGTCTGATCAGTCAGGACTATCAACGATTAGCTAAAGTAATAGACACCAATATTGCCGAGATTGTAAAAAGCTGTAAGCTCTCAAAAGATGTAGACAAAGCATTTCATATCGTTGTTTTAGCTGATTTATCAGGTGGTGCTGAATTAATGCGTGCTTCTCCGAAAATTGAGGCCCAACGAGCTGGTGCTTTTGGTGTATTGCAGTCTTTACGCAATTATGGTCAATATTTCCAGCATCCAGGCTGGAAATTAGACGAAGTGAAGTAGGCCGATTTAATCATTTATAGATCAATGGGTGAGGCAGTTTAATAAATATCAATGGGGTCATTTGACCCCATTGATATTTTAACTACAAATTTAAAGTCACTCTTGCCCTCGCAATGGCGGCCTTAACCTGTGCTGGCGCTGTGCCACCAATATGATTACGGCTATTAAGCGAGCCTTCTAGTGTTAATACCGCATACACATCATCACTAATTTCAGGTGCAAATTGCTGTAATGTCGCTAGTGGCAAGTCACTGAGTTCAACTTTTTTATCCACGGCGTAACGCACAGCCAACGCCACAACTTCATGTGCATCTCTAAATGGCATGCCCTTTTTAGCCAAATAATCTGCAAGATCCGTAGCAGTCGCATAACCTTCACTAGCGGCTTGACGCATATTTTCTTTATTAACGGCTATGCCACGCATCATGTCCGCATAAATTTCCAGCGTTACTAGCAAAGTATCTGCCGTATCAAATAGTGGCTCTTTGTCTTCTTGATTATCTTTGTTGTAAGCTAAAGGCTGACCCTTCATAAGCGTCAGCAAAGCGGTTAAATGACCATACACTCGGCCGGTTTTACCACGTACCAGCTCTGGTACGTCTGGGTTCTTTTTTTGCGGCATGATAGATGAGCCGGTACAAAAACGATCAGCAATGTCTACAAATGCGAATCTTGGTGAGCTCCACAAAATAAGCTCTTCTGACAGCCTTGATAAGTGCGTCATCACTAATGAAGCAGCAAAGGTAAATTCAATAGCAAAATCACGATCAGATACAGCATCTAATGAGTTTTCACATACCCCATCAAAACCCAATTTTTTAGCGACCAATTCACGATCTATTGGGTAGCTTGTGCCAGCCAAAGCAGCAGCCCCCAAAGGCAAACGATTGATACGACGACGGCAATCAGTAAAGCGCTGCCCATCACGGCTCAACATTTCAACATAGGCCATTAAGTGATGACCGAACGTAACAGGCTGAGCAACTTGTAGGTGTGTAAATCCTGGCATCACCGTATCAAAATGAGCGTCAGCTAAATCCAACACACTTAATTGTAATTTTTTTAAGGCAGCAATCACTTGATCTGTCGTGGCGCGCAACCACAATCTAACATCGGTCGCTACCTGGTCATTACGGCTTCTACCGGTATGTAAGCGCTTACCTGCATCACCTATTTTATCGGTAAGGCGCTTTTCAATGTTCAAATGCACGTCTTCTAAATCTAACAACCATTCAAATTGGCCTGCTTGAATTTCAAGCAATATTTCATCTAAACCCGCCTCAATAACCTTCACATCTTCTAGGCTAATAATTTTTTGTGCGCCCAACATTTGAGCATGAGCAAGGGAGCCTTGAATATCAAACTCTGCCAATCGGTAATCAAACCCAACTGAAGCCGTATATTTTCTTACTAGTTCCGCTACCGGTTCATTGAATCGGCCTGACCAACTAGTATTTTTATTGTTGAGTGCGCTTGTCTTTTGTGTCACTTTGCATTTCTCATTTACAGGTCGATTTTAACTATATATTTAATATATGAATCTAAATTTGGCTTCATTTATTTAGATATTTTTTACATAAATATCTAAATATTGTTTAATAATAATATACTTATATCATCATTATAATGCAAAACTCAAAAGCTACGATGCTACTCAAATTGAAAACCAGCGATGATAAAATCTAATAGATTGCCAAATCTTCGTAATTTAGGCGTTAACTTACGAATATTACTAATCGTCAATACTTTACTGGCATTGGCAGCCATTGTCCTCAGTAAAAATATAAGCGAATTCTTTACCTTAATCACTAGTATCTCTGCTGTAGCGCAACCCATGCTAATACTAAGCCTCTTAGCATTATATATAAGCTACCCACTACTCACTAAACTGGGCTATAGATCAGGCATTTTTGCAATGCTACTCATCATACTATTTGTTTGCAGTAGTGTGCATGGGCTGATTTCACAATTATTTATATTTAATGATTTACCTAGCTATATCCGTACGCTTTTCTTCGCCCTCATTGTGACTGTAATTACTTTTTACTATTTTCATTTACATCAACGCGCCTATTCACCCGCGATTGATGAAGCAAGGCTACAAGCGCTGCAAGCACGCATTCAACCACATTTTTTATTTAATTGTATCAATGCGGTGTTATCACTCATTCGCAGTCAACCCAAGCAGGCTGAAACAGCATTAGAAGATATGGCGGATTTATTTCGCGTATTAATGGCCGATAACCGTGATTTAGTAACGCTCGCTGAAGAAATAGATTTATGTCGTAAGTACTTAGCACTAGAAAAGCTTCGTTTAGATGAACGGCTTATCATTCAATGGAAAATCGATGATATGCCACCAGATGCCTTAATACCGCCATTACTATTACAACCACTCATAGAAAATGCCGTATACCACGGCATTGAACCGCTGGCTACAGGAGGTAAAATTACCATTCAAATTTATACCAAGCGTAATGAGGTGCACTTGGTATTAACTAACCCTTATCACGCTACCAATACCCGCCATATTGGCAATAAAATGGCACTTAAAAATATTAAAGAACGCTTAACCTTACATTTTGATCTTGAAGCTTCTTTAAAAAGTACGCAGTTAAATGGTGAATATCAAGTACATATTATCTTGCCACACACGACAAAATGACACTCTCGCTCAAACTTTTAATCGCAGATGACGAAGCTCCAGCGCGTAATCGCCTGCGTGAACTTTTAAGCGATATGCACAATGTTCATATTGTGGCAGAAGCTAAAAATGGCCAAGAAGCACTCAATCTCATTAACGATTACCAGCCTGATATCGCCTTGTTAGATATACGTATGCCAGAGATGAATGGGATTGAAACCGCACAGCATTTACAAAAAATGGCCCATCCGCCTGCTGTCATTTTTACCACCGCTTTTGATTGCTATGCGATGCAAGCTTTTGATTTAAATGCGGTAGATTACTTATTAAAACCCATCCGCTTTGAACGCTTGCAAGCTGCAATTCATAAGGCGCAGGCATTACAACCTAAGCAACTTGAAGCGCTTGCGCCTCTTAACCCACAAAGAACGCACATCAGCATTGCTGAACGCGGACGTATTTTATTAATTCCCGTTGCTGATATTATTTATTTACGTGCCGAACAGAAATACACTACCGTACGCACCGCCGAAAAAGAATACTTACTAGAAGAATCTCTGAATAATTTAGAGCAAGAGTTTGGCGCTATTTTTATACGATTGCATCGTAATTGTTTGGCGGCTAAAGCTTATATTTTAGGCTATGAGAAACGTCTACAATCACCTCATGATGCACTCGAAGTTGAATGCGATGTCGACCATGAGGATAAAAATCCTGATAAGCATTGGGTGGCTTTATTAAAAAATATTCCCGAAACTATTACCGTTAGTCGTCGCCAGCAACACTTAATCCGCGCAAGTTAAAAGCAAGGCAATGCTTGTGTTAAAATTACAGCTCTCATTAAAATTAATTAGCTCGCCTACAGCACATGAACACTTTATCTAACACGCCAGCGTCTAATTTTACTATTCCAAACAAACTGGTCATTGCTTCGCGTGAAAGTCCGCTGGCGATGTGGCAAGCGCTACATATTCAAAGCCGCTTGCAAACACTTTACCCTAACACGACTGTTGAGATTTTAGGCATGACTACCACAGGCGACCAAATTTTGGACATGCCTTTAGCTAAGGTCGGTGGTAAAGGTTTATTTGTAAAAGAGCTAGAAATGGCACTGGCAGACGGTCGCGCAGATTTGGCAGTGCATAGCATGAAAGACGTGCCAATGAATTTACCAGACGGCTTCATGATGGCTGCCACCGGAGAGCGTGAAGACCCACGAGATGCGTTTGTTTCAAACAATTTCACTTCGCTAGAAGACTTGCCCCTCGGCAGTATTGTTGGCACATCAAGCCTGCGTCGGCAAAGTCAACTTCAAGCACGTTTACCGCATTTAAAAATTGAATCTTTGCGCGGCAATCTACAAACACGCTTACGTAAGCTAGACGAAGGCCAATATGCCGCCATTATTTTAGCCGCAGCTGGCTTAATCCGACTTGGTCTGAGTGCGCGTATTCGCAGTGTTATTTCACCGGAACAAAGTATTCCAGCAGTAGGTCAAGGCGCGTTGGGCATTGAGATTAGTGCCAATCGCCCTGATTTACTCGCTATTCTTGCACCACTCAATCATGCAGATACCCAAGTCTGTGTAGAGGCTGAGCGCGGTATGAGCCGCGCCCTAGCAGGTAGTTGCACAGTACCCTTAGGTGCCTATGCGACATGTGAAGCAGATCAAATTCATATTACTGGTTTTGTTGCTAGTGTAGATGGCAAACAGATGTTGATTGAAACGGCCAGTGGTAGCCGAAATCAAGCAGAGGCATTGGGTAAGCAGTTAGCCAAACAACTGCTAGCAAAAGGTGCAAATGAAATACTCTCAGCATTAGATGGCCAAAAATAGGGCGCCCATAATTAATTCGCCATGACTGATGACTTACTAAAAGGGCTTCATGTTGCGGTTACGCGTCCTGTAGATCAGGCAGCCAGTCTATGTGAAGCCATTGAATGTTCTGGTGGTAAAGCCATCACATTCCCACTGATTGCTATCTCTCCTTTAACAGATTACTTTGCGTTTGAACAAGCCATTGCTAATCTTGAAAATGCCAATTGGGCGATATTCATCAGCACCAATGCAGTAGATAACGCCTTGCCAAGAATACTCAAAAAATTCGGCAAGGTACCTAAAAATCTAAAGTTTGCTGCGATAGGTCATCAAACTGCAAAACAGCTTAGTCTTTATGGTATTCAGCAGGCACTCACTCCACAAACGCGCTTTGACAGTGAAGCTCTATTAGCTTTGCCAGAAATGCATGATATTGCCAACGAAACCATCATCATTTTTCGTGGGCTAGGTGGCCGTGACGTATTGGCAGAAACACTCAAATCACGTGGTGCCAATATCATTTTTGCTGAATGTTATCGCCGCACTAACCCTCAGAAAGATGCACAATTACTAAGCCGCCTTTGGCAGCAAAATCAACTTAATGCAGTGGTTGTCACCAGTAGTGAAGCTATGCGAAATTTGGTCAATATGGCCAGCGAGTCAGACTATCTGCAACACATCACGCTTTGTGTAAATCACGCTAGAATAGCCGAACTACCATTACAACTTGGCTTAAAAGTTTTGGTCACGGATGCGCCTGGGGACGATGCAATGATTAAGTGTCTATCACAACTAGTGAATAAGCATGGCTGAAGAAAAAATAGAAATCATTAGTAGACGTAAGCCCTCACTATACTCAAACGCCGCTTTAATACTAGTGTTTGCGGCACTGCTTATCCTAGCATGGCAATGGCTAAATACGCGTCAACGATTTAATGAAGTTGAAAATTCACTCAGCCAAAAATTAGAACACTATCAAACGCTCAATCAACAAAGCCTAGCTCTAGCAAAGAAGGCTGAAGAACGCAGCATACAAGCGAATGCACGCACCATCGTTTTAGAACAAAAATTAGCTGAATCACGCGATCAGCAAGACGTCTTACAAACGCTGTATAACCAACTGGCAGAAAACCGGGAAGCATCAGCACTTTCTGAAGTTGAGCAGCTTTTAAGTATTGCCAATCAACAATTGCAACTTGCCGGCAATGTAAAATCTGCATTATTGGCAATGCAAGCAGCCGATAAACGATTAGAACCACTTAAGTTACCGCGCGCAATACAACTACGCGAAACGCTTGCAGTTGAAATTGAAAATTTGCGCAAGCTACCGCAAATAGACATTACCAGCATGAGTATGCAATTAGAGAAATTAGCTGCTTTATGCGCGAATTTACCCTTAATTAGCGAACGCCAACCAACACTCAATGCAAATGCCGCGCAAATAAATTTGCATAAACCCACACAGCTGAACGCTATACAAAAAATTGCATTGCCTATTTGGAACGACATTAAAAACTTAGTCACGGTAGAGCGCATCGATCATCCAGAGCCCCCTCTACTGGCAGCTGGTCACGAATTTTACTTACGTGAAAATTTAAAATTACGCTTATTAACAGCACGCATTGCTTTGCTACAGCATGATGAAGCAAGCTACATTGCAGATTTAAATACGGTAACGGTATGGCTAAATCAATATTTCGATACTAAACATCCTAATGCGATTCAGGCTTTTAAATTACTAAAGAAACTATCTAGCAATAACATCAGCATTGAGTTGCCACAACTTACCGAAAGTATGGCCGCGGTCAATCGCTACAAGCAGAGTCTTGAAAAAAGCGATTAGCTTATGATAAAACGTAAAGTGTTTTGGTGGCTATTGATGTTTTTAGTGCTGGTTAGTACGGTATGGTTTGCCAGCAACAATGAAGGCTATGTACTCATCATCCGCCCACCCTACCGACTACAATTTTCATTCAATTTTCTACTTATTTTGATGGTATTAGGTTTTTTAGCCATTCATTATTG
>CANNEG010000005.1:0-33828 GCA_947503455.1 Betaproteobacteria bacterium | reverse complement strand
AGCACCCACACTTATCAGTTGTTAAATTGTTAAAGAACAGGGACCGAAAAAACATCGTTTCTTACAGTCATTCGCTAGCGCTTTGCGTTAACGAGGTGCGCATTATACAGAGCTTTTATGGCGCGTCAATCATAAATTTGAAATGTTTCGCATTTATTATTGATTGTGTAAATTGCTAATAAATCTTTGGTTGCGGGAACAGGATTTGAACCTGTGACCTTCGGGTTATGAGCCCGACGAGCTGCCAGACTGCTCCATCCCGCGTCCGACTCGACATTAGTGCCGCCGAGAGGTGAGACTATAGCAAACCTAGCTATTTAGCGCAAGGACATTCACGGCTTTCTTTCTAAAATTGATTGGGGAATGCGGCTGACGCAAAAAATTATTGGTCGCTAGGGAGGGATTTCATTTAATAATACTACGTACAAAATCTAAATCTTCTTGAGTATCTACGCCGGTTGCAGGCGCATTATTAGTAACAGCTACAGAAATCTTATAACCGTGATGCAGTACTCTAAGTTGCTCTAAAGATTCAATCTGCTCCAAAACACTTGGTTGAATACTCGCGTATTGCTTTAGGAACTTTGCACGATAAGCATAGATGCCAATATGACGGTATGCTGGAATATTATCCGGCAAGCCAATCTCAGCAAAAGAATCCCTAGGGTATGGAATAGGTGCTCGACTGAAATACATCGCATTTGATTTTTCATCCAAAACTACTTTTACGATATTTGGATTTAAAAAATCAGTTTTTTTCTGAATAGCATGACATGCTGTAGCCATTGCAGCATCTTGACTGCTATGTAGTTGAGTTGCCACCTCGACAATTAATGAAGGCTCTATTAAAGGCTCATCACCCTGCACATTCACTACGATGGCATCGTCTGACCATGCTTGCTTTAACGCTACCTCGGCAATACGGTCAGTGCCACTTACATGATCCGCACGTGTCATCAATGCTTGATAACCTAATTGCTCTACCGCTAGTAAAATCTTATTATCATCGGTTGCAATCACCACCTGCTTTGCCCCACTTTGCTTAGCGCGCTCTGCCACCCAAGCCACCATAGGCATACCTGCAATATCAAGTAGCGGCTTTCCTGGCAGCCTAGTACTCGCGTAACGTGCAGGAATTACAACGTAGAACTCTGGTATATTTTTAGCACTCAAGCCACGAACCACATTATTCAACGTCTTCGTCATCTGCTAATTTACGTGCTTCTTCTTCTAGCATCACTGGAATACCATCTTTAATCGGGTAAGCTAACCTTGCCGACTTGGAAATGAGCTCATTTCTGGCCTTATTGTAGGTAAGCGGCCCTTTAGTGACAGGGCAGACTAAAATCTGTAGCAGCTTTGTATCCATGTTAACTTCTCAATTTTTGCAAAATAAGTGTGATCAGCGGGGTTTTATTTTTACTACTTAGCGTTGCCGTAACAGGCAAAAACCATGCATCTGCAGTAATGAACCTTTGACATTTTACGGCATCTTTTTCTGTCATTAAAATAGTTTGGTCTGAAAACTCCGCTAAATCTTGTGCGGAAAAAGCATAGTGATCGGCAAATGCCTTAAGTTCAAATTGTAGCCCTAAAGCAGTTAATTGATTAAAAAAACGTTCGGGATTACCGATTCCGGCAATTGCTACTAAATTTTTGCCAAAAAAATTGCTAGGAAGTTGACTAACACGCTCATCATTTAATGATTGCAACATATCTCCTTGTAACTGCATACTAAAAAATGTTGGCATCAACGCTACCGGCAGATCAATCATCTCATCACTACCACAAACCACGATAGCATCGACTGATTGAAGCCTCGAAACACTTTCGCGTAAAGGTCCTGCTGGCAATAAGCATCGATTACCAAACTGCCGCGTTGAATCTACTAAAGCAATTTCCACATCACGTTGCAAAGCGTAGTGCTGCAGACCATCATCGCTAATAATTACATTGCACTGTGGGTTGGCTTGCAACAAAGCACGGCCTGTAAACACTCGATCAACACCAACAAAGACAGGACAATCGGTACGTTTTGCAATCAAAACAGGCTCGTCACCTACTAACTGAGGATTGCTATTGGCAAACACTGCTAAGGCATGTTGAAATGTGCCACCGTAGCCACGGCTAATAATGCCAGGCCTATAGCCTGCGAGCTGTAATTGTTCGGCCAACCAAATAACAAAAGGCGTTTTACCTGTACCACCAACACTAATGTTACCCACAACAATGACTGGTACACTTAAGCGACTACGCTTTATCCAATCAATGTCATATAGCGACTTTCTTACATAAGTGGCGGCAAGAAAAATCCAAGAAAGTGGCATAAGCAAGATGTGCCAAAAAGTAAAGGTTCTCCATTGTTTTTGCAACCATCTATTCATTAAATTCACACAAATAAAACATTGGTTAAGTCGCTAACTAAATTGTTTTTGATACAGTTTTGCATAATGCCCACCTTGCTTAACAAGCCCATCATGCGTGCCACTTTCAACAATTTCGCCTTGCTCCATCACCACAATGCGATCTGCATTCTCAATGGTGCTTAAGCGATGAGCAATAACGATACTCGTGCGATTTTGCATCAAGCCATCCAATGCTGCTTGAACATGTTGCTCAGATTCAGTATCCAATGCCGAAGTAGCTTCATCAAGCAGCAGGATAGGGGCGTTTTTCAAAATCGCCCGAGCAATAGCGATACGCTGACGCTGACCGCCAGACAAACGCACGCCACGGTCACCAATTTCATTTTGCAGCCCATGCGGCAACTGTTGGATAAAGTCCCATGCATGCGCTGCCTTCGCCGCACTAATCACCTCATCTTCAGTAGCATTGCGCAATACTCCATAAGCAATGTTATTAAAGACAGTGTCATTAAATAAAATTACATCTTGGCTAACCAGAGAAAATTGTTGCCGTAAATCTGCCAGCGACAATGATTTCATGTCTACGCCATCTAATAAAACTTGGCCTTGCTGCAACTCATAAAATCTTGGTAGCAAATTCACCAGCGTTGTTTTACCGCCACCTGATCGTCCTACCAAAGCTAATTTTTCGCCTGGTCGTATAGTAAAACTCACATTCTTGAGTGCATGGCGTTTGGCATTACTATAAGTAAGACTCACCTGCCTAAATTCAATTTCACCTTTACTACGTGTGCAGACTTGGCCACCTTCATCCAGCTCTGGCTTGGTATCAATGACGCCGAATACACTTTGCGCCGCAGCAAGCGCCACCTGCACATCCTCATTCATCGCCGTTAAATTTTTAATAGGGGCGATTAGCATCAACAAAGCACCGACAAATGCAGCAAACTCGCCCGCACTGAATTTCCCAACAGCATAGTAAACAACCAAGCCCAATGAAACTGCTGCGAGCAATTCCACCACCATACTATTTAAGCTAGACAAGCGTGCCAAACGGATTTGCATATATCGGTTTTTACCAACTACTTTGGCAAAACGCTCATTCTCATACGCTTGAGCACCAAATATCTTGACAATGCGCTGTCCAGAAACCGCCTCTTCAGCGACTTTAGTCATTTCACCAATGGAAGATTGCACCTCTTTACCCGCATTGCGCAGTTGCGGCGTCATCGCCTTCAAATAAAATGTCATGACAGGAGCGATTAATACAAAAATCATCGTTAGCCGCCAATCTAAATAAAGCATATATCCAATGATACCAAGGGCAGTCAAGCTATCACGCACTAGTGTTAGTGAAGATTTTGTAGCGGCATTCGCCATTTGCTCTACATCATAAGTTAACTTTGAAATTACGATGCCGGCTGACTGCTCATCAAAATAGCTGACGGGTAAACGCATTAGTTGGCGAAAAGCATCTATTCGCAAATCAGCTACGACACGGCGAGCAATCCAGCGCATAGAAAATCCAGAAATAAAGCCAGACAAAGCACGCATGGCTAATAAGCCAAATAACATGAAGGGCAGATAGCCCACTTTATCAGCGGACTGTTTAACAAAGCCTTCATCAGTAACTTGCTTGATGGTTGCCAAAAATGCGGTATTAGTAGCAGACAAAAAGATGAGGGCGAGTATGCCGCCTAAAAATACTGCCTTGTATTTCCATGCGTAGCTAAATAAGCGCAGATACAAGGTTTTTGAAGTAGGGGTATTTACTGCCAACGCTTTTTGCATTGTTTCTTTAGACTTGGTTTTTGACATTAATTACCATCGCTTAAAAATTCAAGAATTAAACACACTGTTAATTGAATTTTAAAGAAATAACTAATTTAAGAACCCGCTTTGGATTGAGTGGCAAATGTGATGTGCGTATAGCCTGCAGTGCGAGAAGCCTCCATTACATTCACCACTGACTGGTGCGTACTCTTCGCATCTGCATTGATAATAATGGTAGGTTCTTTACCGCCATTTGCGGCAGCTTGCAAGGCTACACCAATACCGGCTACAGAGGTATCAGCCAAGCTCTTGCCATTCACCACATACCGACCACTCGCATCAACACCCACCTCTATCGTCAATGGCTTTTCTTGCGGAGCATTAGCTTCAGCTGTTGGTAGATTAATTTGCAGCTCACTAGTACGAGAGAAGGTTGCACTCACGACCAAGAAAATAATAATCACTAACAGCACATCAATCAAAGGTACGAGATTCATCTCGAGCGCTTCATGGCTTTTTCCGCGTTGGAAATTCATATTAGGTTACTCAAATATCTGAAAAAAGTTAAACGGACTATTTACGTTCGCCGTGAATAATTTCCACTAATTTAATAGCTTGCTGCTCCATACCCACTAGCAAGTCATCAACTTTTGAGCGGTAATAACGATAAGCAATCATGGCAGGCACTGCCACCACAATACCGGCTGCCGTATTATACAAAGCCACCGAAATACCACGAGCAAATTGCGCAATATCATGGCCGGTGCTCGTGAACGCACCGAATAATTCCACCATACCAATCACAGTACCCAACAAACCAAGCAATGGCGCAACTGTGGCAATAGTACCTAAAGTAGATAAATACCTATCTAGATTATGCGCAACTGCACGGCCCGTTTCTTCAATGGCCTCTTTAGTCACTTCGCGCGAATTTTTTGAATTAGCTAATGCACTAGCAAATACTTGCCCTAACATAGAATGTTGTTCTAAACGGCTAATTGTTTCTTTAGTAACGCCCCCTTTAGCTAGCCAAGCCTGTAATTCTGGCAATAAATTGGGTGGAGCGACTGTGCTTTCTCGCAATGCAAAAGCACGCTCGCCAATAATTGCCAGCGCTACGACTGATGCAATAATGAGCGGCCAAATTGGCCAACCTGCAGCTACAATAATTTCCCACACAATGCGACTCCCTCAAATTCAAAATACTTACTAATCATACTTAAAAAAACAAATTGGATATTATCCCTGCGATACTTTAGCCTGTCATCCACTTTTGGGCAAGCTACAACTTCACTGGATTTGCAATACAACTGGGCAATAAGCCCATCTTACCAAGCTAAAAAGTATCATGCCAATAGCGTTTATATTGATTACGCCAGCTTAATAGATGGATTTTTCTTTCATTTTCTTTGCCCTCTTTCATAAAACGCATTTCTATCGCACCTTGGTAGTCAGATCTGTATAAAAGACCGCCAGTCACTTGATAACGTGCAAAAACTTCAGGATTAGGATGTTTATAGCGATTCAAATAGCCGGTGGCGAATACACTTATACTAGGCGAAACTGCCTGAATAAAATCTGTTGTTGATGAAGTTCTACTGCCGTGATGCGGCACTATAAGCACATCACTCATTAGCCTAACTACATCGCTTCTTAATAAAGCAAGCTCGTCAGCTTTTTCAATATCTCCAGTCAATAACAAACTACCAGATTGACTGGTTACTTTAAGTACACAGCTACGATGATTGTCTTTGATATTCGTATCAGCATAGCTTTCAATTGTTGGATATAGCATTTCAAAACTAACTCCCTCCCATGTCCATGTCTGCCCAGAAAAGCAAGGTAACCTCTTCTGCAGTGGTGGGATATCAGTATTTTCCGGTAAAGAGCTGGCAAGCCAAGCGGCTGGCATCAGTGTCATCACCGAACGCATCCCACCACTGTGGTCATTATCATTATGACTAACAACAAAACCGTCCAACTTACTTACGCCTTCACCACGTAAAAATGGTATGACAATACGACTGCCAGCATCGCTTTGCTCGTTATATTTAGGCCCTGCATCATAAAGTAAGGTGTGCTTAGCGGTTTGCACCACAACACTTAAACCTTGCCCTACATCTAACACCGTAACTTTCATGTCGCCGTCTATTGGGCGCACCGGCACAATCATCAATATAGGCAAAAATCCAAACAGCCCCAACCAACGCATCGGAAAACCTCGTGGTAACAATAACCACATCACCCCTATTAGCGCAGGGAAAAGTGTCCAAGGTGCAGGATTATGTTGCTGCCATGTAGCCGCGGGCAATTGACTTATCCACTTAAGTAAATCCATACAAACATCTAAAGCGGCATAGGATAAATTAATCGGCCAATCAATAGGCAAGAAACTGCCTAACAAGGCTAATGGCGCCACAATAAAGCTGATTAAAGGGATGGCGAAAGCATTAGCAATAGGTGAAACAATAGAGGTTTGATTAAACATGATTAGCAATAATGGCAACATGCCAATAGTGACTGCCCACTGTGTTTGTAGTGTTGCTTTAAACCACTCAACCTGTCCAATACGGCCACTTAAGGCATAAGCCAGCATAGCTACCGCGCCGAATGACAACCAAAAACCAGGTGCATTAACCGCCCATGGGTCAAGCAATACGACAATTAATAATGCTAATGCCAGCACTTGTGTAATCACCAATTGTCGCCCCGACCATAAGGCAATGGCAAACACCATAAGCATATAAAATGTACGTTGCGTAGGCACAGAAAACCCCGCTATCAGCGCATAAGTCAATGCAGCTAAAACGCCTGCAATAGTAGCGGCTTTACGTGTAGGTAAACGCAACGCCAATTTAGAATTTCGGCGCCATAAAAACCCCACAAAACTAAAAGCTAAACCAGCTAACATCGTGATATGTAAGCCAGAAATAGACATTAAATGCGTAGTGCCTGTGCGCAAAAATACCTGCCAATCCTCTACACTTATCTGACTATCATCGCCCATCACTAGCGCTTGAATAATCCCGCTATAAGGCTTATCGGCTAGCACGCGGGCTATGCGTTTCTGGGTATTTTCACGCAAATGTTCAATAATATAATTGGGTTGCCACACAAAATTACTCAACTTTTGCATGCCCGATTTACTTTTAATACCACCAGTGGCTCGTATATTTTCACTCAGTGCCCATGATTCAAAATCAAAACCATGTGGATTGATTGCACTATGTGGACGCTTTAACCTTACCAACAGCCGCCAGCGCTCACCCGCATGAAATTGCGCTAGAGAAGCTGCGTTCCCCTCAGCTTCCTCTGAAAAACCTTCACTCTTATGACTAGGGTATTGATTACTGGCGTAATGATTTAAGCTAATATGCCGTGGCACAACAGCCTCTTTTGTGAGTATTTTCTCTACATCAAACCGAAAACGTAGGCCATGCTCAGTTGCCTGAGGCACACTCGCAACCACTCCCTCAATAGCAATGGTTTTTTGCTCCCATGCGCGCGGCAATTCATCACTCATGCGCCAAAGCGCAGAACTACTGACCCAACAAACGCCTAATAAAAAAGTAGCGCTACTTAATAAAAATGATTTTATATATCGAGATGATAGTAGATGGCTTGAAAAACGGGAACGAAATAGAAGTGAAAAGATTAAACACGCGACAATAAATGTAGTCCCTAACCAATATATGCTAGGCAATTGCGCCATTTGCTGCGCAACCCAAGCAGCAAAAACAAACACCAGCGCAACAACAATCATGGCTAGACTAAGGCACGGCTATCTAAAGGGGCTGCAACTTGCCATCAACCAGTCTATATTGACGCTGCATTTTCTTTGCAAGCTCTAGGTCATGCGTAACTACTACTAAGCTTCTTTGCTGGCTTTGATTCACTTCTAACAATAAATCAAATACTGCATGTGCGGTATGACGGTCTAGATTACCCGTAGGCTCGTCCGCCATTATGCATTGCGGCTGCGTAACTAAAGACCGCGCTAACGCCGCCCGCTGCCGCTCGCCTCCAGATAACTCGCCTGGCATGTGTTCTAATCTATACTGCAAACCAACCTTAGCTAGCGTTTCTGCCGCTAATTTTAATGCCTGATCACGTGCCATACGTCTAATAAACAAAGGCATCGCAACATTTTCTAAGGCAGTAAATTCTGGTAATAAATGATGGAACTGATAAACGAAACCAAGAGTATGGTTACGCAAATCACCTTTTTTTGCTTCACTTAAGCCAGCCAAGTCTTGGTTGAGTATTCTCACCTCTCCGCCACTAGGCGCATCCAAGCCACCGAGCAAATGCAATAAAGTACTTTTGCCTGAACCTGAAGTGCCCACAATGGCTACTTGCTCACCAGCTTTGACAGTAAGATCTATGCCGTTTAATACAGTCACTTCCAAGCCGTGATAAGTTTTATGTAGCGCGCTACATGACACAACGCTATCGGAGCCTAGTTGATTGGACGCCATATTATTTGGGCTATTATTCATAGCGCAATGCCTCAGCAGGATTGATTTTACTAGCTCGCCAGCTAGGATAAAGCGTGGCGAGCAAGCTTAATGCAAACGACATTGTGACGATTACCATGACATCTGACCAAATTAAATCTGAAGGTAAATCACTGATTGCATACACTTCTTTGGATAGAAATTGTACATGAAACAGGCCTTCAATAAACGGGATAATGGTGTCTATATTAAGCGCAATGAGTATGCCAAAGGCCGCGCCAAATACAGTGCCAATTAAGCCGATTAACGCACCTTGAATGATAAAAATAAACATGACACTTGCTGGACTGGCCCCAAGCGTGCGCATAATAGCAATGTCTGCACGTTTGTCAGTCACCGCCATCACGAGGGTGGATACGATATTAAAAGCAGCCACTGCCACTATCAAAGTTAAGATGATAAACATCACGCGCTTTTCCATTTGCACTGCTTTAAAAAAATTAGCATGTTGCTGTGTCCAATCGCTCACGTAATACTGGCCTTTACTAATTGCGCTGCCATTAAGTTGTGTCGCAATTGATGCCGCAATAGTTGGTGCTCCAAACAAGTCGTCTAATTTTAAGCGCACCCCAGATACACTATCGCCCATACGATATAACTTAGCGGCGTCATCCATGTGTATCAAAGCCAGACCAGCATCATATTCATACATGCCAACTTGAAATAAGCCAACAATAGTAAATTGCTTCAAACGTGGCACTACCCCTGCAGGAGTAAATTGCCCTTGCGGCGCCATCACCACAATCTTATCGCCAACTTGTGCACCTAAGTTATAAGCTAAATCAGCGCCTAAAATAATGCCAAACTCGCCCGCTTTAAGGTCAGTCAAATGACCTACCTTCATATTGCGGCCTAAATCTGCTACTTTATCTTCGGCTATTGGCAACACGCCTCGAATGATTGCGCCTTGAACGCCTTGATCATAGCTCAGCATACCCTGTGCCATAATGTAGGGTGCGCTGGCCAGCACGTGAGGTTGCTTAACTGAATAGTTAGCCACATACGGCCAATCACTTAGCTGATTATTACTACCAGTAATTTCTAAATGCGAAGCTACGCCCAAAATTCGGGTGCGCAACTCTTTTTGAAAACCATTCATCACGGAAAGCACAACAATGAGTGCAGCTGCGCCTAGCGCGATACCTATCATGCTAGTCAGCGAGATAAATGAAATGAAATGATTTTTGCGCTTGGCCCGCGTATAACGCAGACCGACGAAGAGTTCAAACCCAGAAAGCTTGCTAAAAAATATTTTTATTTTTTGCCACATAAACTAAATTCTAACAGGCTTATAGATTAGGTTTAACAACTATTGTGTAATGATCTAAGTAAATATTAAGTTGACCCGCAATAAATTGATCGCCTTCCTTTAGTTTTTTATGTAGTTAGTTTAGTGAGGGCAATTAGTAAAATGGCATGCCAACTAATAGCTAGAAATTTCAATTGCATACGTCTACTTTCAAAGCGTATTATTATAGTGAAATAGTAATAATGAGTTTATATTACAAATATTATTGTTTATTGATACTTATCTTTTAGACTGAAGCTTAAATTATGAAAATTGTAGACCACGCTCAAGTGATAGATACTAGTTTATTAGCAATGGATGAGACTCAGATTGTTCGCATCTACGCTGAAAAATTAACTTTATTGACTAAGAAACAACGCGTCATATTTGATTTATTGTGCAGTGGCATGCGAATCAAGGACATCGCCAAACATCTTGGCTATGCTGAGATTACTGTTAAGGTAGTGAAAGCGAAAATAATGGTGTTGTTAGATATCACTACATTACAAGATTTAGCTGTGATAAGTAAATGTTGCTCATGTAATTACATCAAACTTAACCTCTAACAATGAGCACATCAATTGCTTTTGAAAAGCACTTCATTTACAAGATGAAAGCTGGTAGCTCAGAACCTATTTATGAAAAGCATGTACTTAAATTGATGGGTATTGAAAAGCTAGATTAAGACTTAATCTAAACTTTAATTGGTGGGCAATATGAGCCACCTTGCACACTAAGCGTTTTAAACGACTAAAAAAGATAGACCCGCAATTAGACTGCCGATTAAAGCGCCTGCCACAACGTCACTTGGGTAATGTAAGCCGAGCACTACCCGAGACAAACCAACCATAGTGGTAAAAGGTAAGATAATAAATGCTAATTGTGGGTAGTAATTGAGTGCTACCACGCCAAACACGACTGCATGCAAAGTGTGTCCTGAGGGAAAGCTGAATTTATCAAGCGGCTTTCCCGTCAAGAAAATATCTTGATGCACCTCATAAGGACGCGGACGCAGGGTTTTGCCTTTTAACCATTTATAAAGCATGGTGCCAAGCAGACCTGCAAGTGCCATATGTATGACTGGCGTTACGCCTTGGGCGCCTTTGACAATCAGTATCATCAGCATTAAACCATACCAAAATACGCCATCGCCCAACCTACTCACCGCTCTAAAACAATCGCGTATCAACCGGTATTGACTTGTCTGATTGACGGCTAGACATAGGTTGCTATCTAGGCGATGCATCTGATTTAAATACAAACGCATTTTATATGACATCACCACCCCTCACTTCAATGACCTTTAACTTCAACATAAAGGCTAGCATGTCATTGATATGTGACTGATAGATGAAAGTAATATGAAGGTTTTTTGAAACTAGCGCCAAACTCAAGGGTGGCGACCAAGAGCTTTAACTTCAAGCGCCTGTTGCTATTTTTACTGCCAGTGTAATAGTTTCGGCTAATTTTTGCACCAATACGCCATCTTCACCTTCTACCATCACCCGGATTTTAGGCTCAGTACCAGAAGCCCTAAGCAATACACGTCCTCGGCCTGCGAGTTCTATTTCTGCCGTTTTCACCGCTACTTGAATTTGATCATGATGATCTAAATCTACCTTTTTTGCTGTGACTACATTAATCAGTACTTGCGGATACAACACTAAATCTGCGCGTAAACTTGCCAATGTCTTACCGCTTAATATAAGCGCATGCAATACTTGTAAGGACGCAATAATAGCGTCACCACTGCTATGTTTATCTAAGGTTAAAATGTGTCCTGAATTTTCACCCCCTAATAACCATTTTTTTTCATTGAGCAGCTCTAGCACATAACGATCACCGACTTTAGCGCGTGCAAATGGAATGTTATTTTTTTGCAAAGCATGTTCTAACGCAAGGTTAGTCATAAGTGTGCCTGCCACTCCGCCTTTAAGCTCACCTTTTGCATGTAACCCTAATGCAATAATGTAAAGTAGCTGATCGCCATCTAATAAATTGCCGTGTGCATCCACCATCATCACACGGTCGCCATCGCCATCAAAAGCAATACCCAAATCCGCTTGATATTCAAGCACGGCCTTTTGTAAAGCTTGCGGATGGGTAGAGCCAACCTGCTCATTAATATTCAAACCGTCTGGCTTGTTGCCAATCGAAATAATCTCTGCACCTAACTCATGAAATACATTAGGTGCTACATGATAGGTGGCGCCGTGTGCGCAATCTAAAACAATCTTTAAGCCTCGTAAGTCCATATCACTAGGGAACGTGCTTTTACAAAACTCAATATACCGGCCTGCCGCATCATCAATACGACGGGCTTTGCCAAGCATGGCTGAATCCATCACTTGCATGGGCTGATCTAACTCGGCCTCAATAGCATGCTCAATATCATCGCCTAGCTTTGCACCTTCGCTTGAAAAAAACTTAATGCCATTATCATAATAGGGGTTGTGCGAAGCAGAAATGACAATGCCAGCTTGTGCACGCAAAGCACGTGTCAAATAAGCGACTGCAGGCGTTGGCATTGGGCCTGTGAGTAACACATCAACACCAGCAGCTGAAAGACCAGCCTCTAAAGCTGCCTCTAACATATAGCCCGAAATACGCGTATCTTTGCCAATTAACACTGCAGGATGGGCGCCTTTTGCAAGGTTGCTACTCACTGAAGTTAATACTTTGCCTGCAGCATAGCCTAACCGCATCACAAAATCTGGCGTAATAGGATGCTCGCCAACCTTGCCGCGTATGCCATCTGTGCCGAAGTATTTTTTTGTCATTATTAAATTCCTGTTTATTGGATTGCTGTCAGTACTTTTAGTGCATCTACCGTGGCTTTTACATCATGTACACGTAGTATTTTAGCGCCTTTCATTGCCGAAACAACAGAAGCTGCTATGCCTGCGTATAATCTCTGATTTTCATCATCCCCTGCAATTGCTGCCAACACTGATTTACGAGATAGGCCAACTAGTAATGGTTGACCTATCTCAGTCAATTGCTCTAAATGTTTAATCAACTCAATGTTATGTGTACGCGTCTTACCAAAACCAAACCCAGGATCGAGCAAAATACGATTTTTAGTCATGCCCGATGCTAAAGTCACATTCAACCGGTCAGTTAAAAACTGTTTAACTTCATTGACTACATCCACATAACTTGGTGATAGCTGCATGCTTTGTGGTGTACCTTGCATATGCATTAAACACAGGCCCACTTGACTATTTGCAACAACTTCCAAAGCACCTTCTTCCTGCAAGGCGCGCACATCATTAACCATGTCAGCCCCTGCAGCAATCGCCAATCTCATCACTTCAGGCTTATAGGTATCGACTGAAATAGGTACAGATGACACCTTATGCAAAGCTTCAATCACCGGAATAACACGATTCAATTCTTCATCTAAACTGACCGGTTCAGCACCGGGGCGAGTAGATTCGCCCCCTATGTCTAAAATATCTGCGCCTTCACTGATTAATTTTAGGGCATGCGCTACAGCCAAATTGGTTGATGAGAACTTACCACCATCAGAAAATGAATCTGGGGTGACATTCACAATCCCCATCACATGAGGGCGATTCAAATTAAGTCTGTATTTACCGCAGAGAAAATTCATAATTTAATTATACTTAAAAAAAGATGTAAAAAAGGGCTAGATTCTCTAGCCCTTTTTACGTTTATACTAATAAGTACTTAAGTTTTAGCCGTTGGTTGCGGCGCTGGATTGGCCCCTAAACCACTAGCGCCAGTATCTTTAGGTGGATTCGCTTTGCTTTGCGTAGGCTTTGGTGGACGAACAGCAATGCCCGCCATGATGTCATTGATCTGATCAGCATCTATCGTTTCATACTCCATCAGCGCCGCAGTCATCGCTTCCACTTTATCTCGATTATCTTCCAACAATTTACGCGCCAGTCCATATTGCTCGTCTAATATACGACGAATTTCTGCATCCACTTTTTGTTGAGTCGCTTCTGATACTGTTTTTGAACTCATATTACCGAAGAATGAATCTTGCTCACTGCCGGCGTATACCATAGTACCAAGCGCATCAGACATGCCGTAACGCGTCACCATATCACGTGCTAGCTTAGTAGCGCGCTCAAAGTCATTCGAGGCTCCCGTAGACATTTGATGCATAAAAATCTCTTCAGCAATACGGCCACCGAATAATATAGAAATTTCTTCCAGCATTTTGTCTTTGTAATTACTAATGCGATCAAACTCTGGCAACTGCCATGTAAGACCAAGCGCCCAACCACGAGGCATAATCGTTACTTTATGCACTGGGTCAGCCTTAGGCAATAACTTAGCCACTACCGCATGGCCCGACTCGTGATATGCGGTATTACGACGCTCTTCTTCACGCATCACCATAGACTTGCGTTCTGGGCCCATGTAGATTTTATCTTTTGCGTCCTCAAAATCTTGCATGTCTACCGTACGTTTATTACGACGGGCGGCAAATAAAGCGGCTTCATTGACCAAATTAGCTAAATCAGCGCCGGAGAAACCAGGCGTGCCACGCGCTAAAATATCTGCTTTCACATCAGGGTCAACAGGCACTTTTCGCATATGTACCATTAGAATTTGCTCACGGCCTTTAATGTCTGGCAAAGACACCATGACCTGTCTATCAAAACGACCAGGGCGTAGCAAAGCTTTATCTAAAACATCAGCACGATTAGTTGCGGCAATGACAATGACGCCCGAATTACCTTCGAAACCATCCATCTCAACTAGCAGTTGATTTAATGTTTGCTCACGCTCATCGTTGCCTCCGCCAGTACCAGATCCACGACTTCGGCCTACCGCATCAATCTCATCAATGAAGATAATGCACGGTGAACTTTTCTTCGCTTGCTCAAACATATCACGCACGCGAGATGCCCCCACCCCAACAAACATTTCAACAAAGTCAGATCCAGAAATAGTAAAAAATGGGACTTTCGCCTCACCGGCAATCGCTCGCGCTAATAAAGTTTTACCAGTCCCCGGAGGGCCAACCATTAAAATACCACGAGGGATGCGACCACCTAATTTTTGAAATTTAGTTGGGTCACGTAAAAATTCAACAATTTCCGTCACTTCTTCTTTAGCTTCATCACAACCTGCAACATCGGCAAAAGTCGTTTGGTTATTAGTTTCATCAAGCTGACGTGCTTTACTTTTACCAAATGAAAAAGGACCGCCACCTTTGCCACCACTTTGCATTTGACGCATGAAAAATATCCAAACACCAATCAACAATATCATGGGGAACCATGACACAAAAATACTCATCAAGAATGATTGTTCTTCATCTGGCTTAGCTTCAACCACGACATTATTCTTTAGCAAGTCAGAGACTAACCAAGGGTCTGTAGGTGCGTAGGTGTTGAATTTTTTACCGTCATGCGTCGTACCACGCAATACGCGCCCGTCGATTTGCACTTTAGCAATTCGTCCCTCTTTGACTTCTTGAATGAATTGAGAATACACAACTTGGCTATCTGCACCATTTTTCACGCCAGATATATTGAAAATGGCCAATAACACCATGGCAATCGCTAACCAAATGGCCACATTCTTAAATATGTTGTTCAAAATCTTATTCCTTTTTAAAAGGGTAAACTTAACTTACATTTTATGCTTAAAACTTAGCTTGCTGTCATTAAATAAAGCTATATTTAGCCGCTATATCATTAGCTACCTAGCTTACTTTCGACCTAAACCTAACAAATAGACTTCACTACTTCTGCCTCGCGAGGCTTTTGGTTTACGAGTGACAACTTTATCAAACATTGCACGCATATTGAGTAAAATTTCATCAAAGCCTTCACCAATGAATACCTTGACTAAAAAATTACCGCTTGGTTTCAACCAGTCCTTACTAAATTCCAGCGCCAATTCAGTTAAATAGGCTGCACCCGCTTGATCGACAATAGTAATACCTGATATATTGGGTGCCATGTCAGCAATTACAAGGTCTACTTGCTTACCATTTAAACTATTTTCAAGCTGTTTTAAAACTGCATCTTCACGAAAGTCGCCTTTTATAAATTCCACGCCTTTTATTGGCTCCATTTCCAACAAATCTAAGGCAATAATTCGACCTTGGCCCTTTAATCGCTGCACAGCTACTTGCGACCAGCTACCTGGCGTTGCGCCTAAATCAACAATCGTCATGCCAGGCTTAATCAACTTATCCTTATCATCAATCTCAATTAGCTTGTATGCGGCACGGGCCCTATAGCCTTCTTTTTGTGCACGCTTCACAAATTCATCGTTGATATGCTCGTGAATCCAAGCTTTGCTGGAAGGTTTTAGCTTCATCTGTTAAACTTCGCCCATATAAATAATATACTCAAGAATAATCCCAAAGAAGAAACCCAGTGAATTCAAAACAAATTAGCTACTTACGTGGCCTTGCTCATAGCTTAAACCCCGTTGTCATGATTAGCAATAAAGGCTTATCAGAGGGCGTTATGAAAGAAATTAACGTTAATTTAGATGCACATGAGCTCATTAAAATCAAAGTAATGATTGATGATAAAGCATTACGCACACAAATGCTGTCTGATATCTGCACGCAAACTAATGCGGTTGCTGTACATCAAATTGGTAAACAATTAGTCGTCTATCGTCAGTCAACTAAACCTAAAATTGTAGTGCCTCAGAAGTAAATCTTTATTTTTTAAGTACCACCACAAAACCTAGTAGGCATTGCACCAAATACGCAATGCTTGCTACGCCATGCCAAGTTTTAAATCTATCAGAAAAAACACTCTGCATCACATCGCTAGGCAATGCATCGGCTTTTAATTGTGCCAATATAGGTTGAATGCCAAAGTGGCCTGCAAGCACTAGCAAGAGCATCACCAATATTGCCCAGAAATACGATTGTTTTAGTGCAGTTGTACCAAAGCTAAACAAACGTTGCACCAGTAAGAAAAATGCAGCAAATAGACCCAAATACGACACATCGTTAAAAAATTGACCTGCAAGCTGCCCGGCTAATTGACCATCTTGCAGTGAGTTAAATAGCACATAAGCGACTGCACCTGTGGTCCATAAAGCCCCTACCCACAGGGTAATCAAAATTAAGCTAAACTTATCTGACCAATTATTTTTCATACCGTACTACCTTTCAGCTAAAGGGAAGCTAGTATTATTAAATGTATTGAACGTCTAAAATTTCGTACTCTTTAACGCCACCGGGCGCCATAACTTCAGCCACATCACCTTCTGACTTGCCAATTAAACCCCGTGAAATTGGCGAACTAATAGAAATTTTACCATTTTTAATATCAGCCTCATCATCGCCCACAATTTGATAGGTGATAATGGCGCCACTATCCAAATCTTCAATTCTAACAGTTGCGCCAAATACGCAGCGTCCATCAGCATGCAGTGTCGTCGGATCAATAATCATTGCATTAGAAAGCTTGGCTTCCAGCTCTGAAATACGACCTTCAATAAAACTTTGGCGCTCTTTTGCCGCTTCATACTCAGCATTTTCAGATAAATCACCCTGCGCCCGTGCTTCTGCAATCGCCTGAATCACATCAGGACGATCTACACTGCGCAAACGTAGCAACTCTTCTTTTAATAGCGCGACACCTTTAACGGTAACGGGGACTTGGATAACTGCCATCTTGAAAAACCTCTGAATAAAAAATAAACCACACCCAATCTGAGTGTGGTTTTAAAAGAATAAAATTAAATAATGTTGTTTAAAATAGCTAGCTTAAGTGTATTTTAAGCCAGCTTTTTATGCAAGTCTTGTAAGGACTCTACCGTCAACTCTTGCATATGCGCCATACCTACACAGGCTGCCTTTGCACCCGCTAGAGTTGTGTAGTAGGTCACTTTATTTTGCAAGGCGCTACGCCGAATTTCGTATGAATCAGCAACAGCACGCTTATCTTCTGTTACGTTAACAATAAAGCTGATATCGCCATTTTTAATCATATCGACAATATGCGGACGGCCTTCAGCCACTTTATTCACAGAGGCTACTTTCAATCCGTTGGCAGTGAGTGCCGTGGCAGTGCCCTTAGTAGCAACTAACTCGAAGCCTAGATCATGTAATGCATGGGCAATTTCAACCACTTTATTGTAGTCTTCTTTGCGTACACTAATAAATGCTCGACCCCCTTCAGGCAATTTTGTAGATGCCCCAAGTTGCGACTTAAGGAAAGCTTCAGCAAATGTAGCCCCAACCCCCATTACTTCACCGGTAGACTTCATTTCAGGGCCTAAAATAGTATCAACCCCTGGGAATTTAATGAAGGGGAATACCGCTTCTTTGACTGAATAGAATGGCGGAATAATCTCACGCGTGACGCCCTGTGCTTTAAGTGAGGTGCCTATCATGCAACGTGCTGCTACTTTAGCCAATTGCAAACCACAGGCTTTAGAGACAAATGGTACGGTTCTGGATGCACGTGGATTCACCTCTAACACGAATACCGTTTTACCTTGAATGGCGAACTGTACGTTCATTAAACCAACCACGCCTAAAGCACGCGCCATTTGTTTAGTTTGATCACGCAATTCATCTTGCAACTTCGATGACAAACTATATGGTGGCAATGAACAGGCCGAATCACCAGAGTGGACACCCGCTTGCTCAACGTGCTCCATAATACCGCCGATGATGACATCACCAGTATTGTCACAAAGTGCATCAACATCCACTTCAAGCGCATCATTCAAGAATCTATCAAGCAGTACTGGCGACTCGTTTGATACTTTGACCGCTTCACGCATATAGCGTTCTAGTTGTGATTGTTCTTGTACAATCTCCATTGCGCGACCACCTAGTACATAACTTGGGCGTACGACTAGGGGATAACCAATCTCTAATGCTAGGCGAATCGCCTCTTCTGGCGTTCTAGCTGTACGGTTTGGTGGTTGCTTTAATCCTAACTCTTGCAACATTTTTTGAAAGCGCTCACGATCTTCGGCTTTATCGATAGCGTCAGGTGTCGTACCAATAATTGGCACGCCCGCTTTTTCTAAAGCGCGTGCAAGTTTTAATGGTGTTTGTCCGCCATATTGCACAATCACGCCAACTGGTTTTTCTAAGGCAACGATTTCCAATACATCTTCTAATGTCACAGGCTCAAAATACAGGCGATCTGAAGTGTCATAATCCGTTGAAACAGTTTCAGGATTACAGTTGACCATAATCGTTTCATAGCCATCTTCACGCATCGCAAATGCGGCATGGACGCAGCAATAATCAAACTCAATGCCCTGACCAATCCTATTTGGGCCACCACCTAAAATCATAATTTTCTTATTATTTGTTGGGGCTGCTTCGCACTCCTCCTCATAGGTGGAATACATATAAGCAGTATTGGTTGCAAACTCGGCTGCGCAAGTGTCAACACGCTTATACACAGGCCGGACTTGTAAGGCTTGTCTATAAGCACGTACCGCATGTTGATCAGTATTAAGTAGTGTAGCTAAACGTCTATCAGAAAAACCACTGCGCTTTAATTTAAGCATAGCTGGTTTGTCTAAGTCTGCTATTTGCTTACCTTTAAGCGCTTGCTCTCTATCAATTAGATCCTTAATTTGCACCAAGAACCAATGGTCTATTTTAGAAATGTCATAGACTTCTGCAATTGTCATCCCCATTCTAAACGCGTCACCCACGTACCAAATACGCTCTGGCCCAGGCACACCCATTTCTTTAGTAATGGTGTCTAAATCCGTGGTTTTTTCATCTAAGCCATCAACGCCAACCTCAAGGCCGCGTAAGGCTTTTTGGAATGATTCTTGGAAAGTACGGCCTATTGCCATCACTTCACCAACTGATTTCATTTGTGTGGTTAAGCGAGAATCAGCTTGAGGGAATTTTTCAAATGCAAATCTAGGAATTTTTGTAACCACGTAATCAATCGACGGCTCAAATGACGCTGGTGTAGCACCACCTGTAATTTCATTTCTAAGTTCATCCAAAGTAAACCCAACCGCCAGCTTTGCCGCCACCTTAGCAATTGGGAAGCCTGTTGCTTTTGATGCTAAAGCTGATGAACGTGATACACGCGGATTCATTTCGATAACAATCATGCGACCATCAGCTGGGTTAATCGCAAACTGAACGTTTGAACCACCCGTATCTACGCCAATTTCACGCAATACTGCCAATGAGGCATTGCGCATAATTTGATATTCTTTATCCGTCAGCGTCTGTGCCGGCGCGACAGTGATTGAGTCGCCGGTGTGAACGCCCATAGGGTCTAAATTTTCAATCGAACAAATGATAATGCAGTTATCAGCAGAATCACGCACCACTTCCATCTCGTACTCTTTCCAACCGAGTAACGATTCTTCAATCAACAATTCTTTGGTCGGAGAAGCATCTAGGCCGCGCTCACAAATTGTCATAAACTCTTCACGGTTATAGGCGATACCGCCGCCACTCCCACCCATGGTAAATGATGGACGAATAATCGCCGGGTAACCAATACTTGGCTGAACTTGCAAAGCCTCTTCCATGCTGTGCGCAATCACTGACCGCGCAGAACCCAAGCCAATTTTGGTCATTGCTTCTTTGAATTTTTGACGATCTTCTGCCTTATCAATTGCTTCTTTTGACGCCCCGATAAGCTCAACTTTATATTTGGCTAGCACGCCATGTTTATCTAAATCTAATGCACAATTAAGCGCTGTTTGCCCACCCATGGTTGGTAGCAATGCATCCGGGCGTTCTTTAGCAATAATCTTCTCAACCACCTGCCATGTCACAGGCTCAATGTAAGTCGCATCTGCCATTTCAGGATCAGTCATAATGGTAGCTGGGTTAGAGTTTACCAAAATAACGCGGTATCCTTCTTCGCGAAGCGCCTTGCAGGCTTGCGCGCCAGAGTAATCGAATTCGCAAGCTTGACCAATAACAATCGGACCTGCACCGATAATAAGAATAGATTTAATGTCTGTACGTTTTGCCATAATTATTTAGCCACAAATGAGCGCAGATGAACGCAAAAAACTATTTTGAGCATTCATTTACTGCAAATTTATTTGTTTTTATTCCTATAAAATCCATTAAAAAATCAATAATCCATTTTAAAACTTACGCAAGTTTAAGCATCTGCGTTTATCCGTATGTTTCTGCGTCTACTTTTGTTTTTCTTTCATCATGCTAATAAAGTTATCAAATAAATAACTCATTTCCGTTGGCCCTGGACTGGCCTCAGGGTGCCCCTGAAAACTAAACGCCGGTTTGTCGGTGCGTGCAATCCCCTGCAAACTGCCATCAAACAGGGAAATATGAGTAGTTTTAATATTAGCGGGTAAACTTGCTGCATCAACTGCAAAGCCATGATTTTGACTGGTAATATAAACGCGCTTAGTTTTAGTATCTTGCACTGGGTGGTTTGCACCATGATGACCAAATTTCATTTTGTGTGTTTTGGCATTGCTTGCCAAGGCCAACAGCTGATGTCCCAAACAAATCCCAAAAGTCGGCACTCCTGTATTCACAATCGTTTTAATCGCTTCAATTGCATAATCACATGGTGCGGGATCCCCAGGGCCATTTGATAAAAATACACCGTCAGGTTTATATGCAAGCGCTTCAGCAGCTGAAGTTTGTGCTGGCAATACCGTCACTTTGCAACCCCGTGAAACTAACATACGTAAAATATTACGCTTAACGCCATAGTCATAAGCAACTACATGGAATTTTGAGCTAGGCGCAGCAGTATAACCCTCGCCCAGAGCCCATTCACCTTGTGTAAACTCATAAGGTTTAGCGCATGTCACCACTTTAGCCAAATCCATACCAGACAAGCCAGGAAAGCTAGCAATTAAACTCATAGCCAATGCAATAGCCTTGGTCTCATCTGCTTCGCCTGCAACTATTGCACCAGTCTGCGCACCTTTTTCGCGCAATATACGAGTTAATTGACGGGTATCGATATCAGCAATAGCAACCACCTGATTAGCCACTAAATATTCGCTTAATGATTGTGAGTTTCTAAAGTTACTGTGGGTCAGCGGCAAGTCACGAATAATCAAGCCACTGGCATACACTTGGCCAGACTCAACATCTTCAATATTCACACCATAATTACCAATGTGCGGATAGGTGAGTGTGACAATTTGCTTTGTATAGGAAGGGTCAGTCAGTATTTCTTGATAGCCAGTCATGGAGGTGTTAAATACCACTTCACCAACGGTCTGACTTGAAGTGGCGTGACCAGAAGCTCCAATGGATGTACCACGAAACACAGTTCCATCTGCAAGTACAAGTATGGCGGGCAGGTTTTGTGACACGGTAACTCCTTGTTTTACCTAAGTTAAAAAATTTTAACTAGGTTTAAATAATTTTTTATAGTCTTTGTCCATCATGAACGGATGGTAGATACGCAAAGCGGGATGAGTTTTTATACTCTTCCCGCTTCAGAATTGACGAATTATAGCGAAAATCGACTTACATTTCAATGTAACATTGCAAAAAATAACTCTATTTACTAGGAATCTAAATTATGCCTACTAGAAATCGAACGATAGTGCGCTTAACGCAAGCCCAGCACATCTTGCATATCAAATAAGCCTTTATTTTTACCCTCAGCAGAATTCTTGGCATTTAAATATTTAGCTGCTCGCAAAGCACCTAAAGCAAATGTAGCGCGACTGCTGGCTTTATGAGTAAGCTCAACACGCTCTCCTGTACCAGCAAATAAAACTGTGTGATCCCCCACCACATCGCCACCGCGCACAGTAGCAAATCCGATGGTACTTGGATCGCGCTCACCGGTAACACCTTCACGACCATATACCGCACACGCTTCTAGATTACGGCCCAAAGCGCTAGCCGCAGCCTCACCCAGGCGCAAAGCAGTGCCAGATGGGGCATCTACTTTATGCCGATGGTGCGCTTCAATAATTTCGATGTCATAACCTTCTTTAAGTACTTTAGCTGCAGATTGCACGAGGTTAATCAACAAAGTCACGCCTACACTCATATTGGGCGCAAAAACTATCGCAATATTTTTTGAAGCCGCTTCAATAACCTGCTTTTGATCAGCAGAAAAACCTGTCGTGCCAATAATCATTTTTACATCATATTTTTGGCAAGCATCAAGATATGCCATACTCGCTTCAGGGCGAGTAAAATCAACTAACACATCAGCATTTTTTAAAGCCTCTTCAATGCTGTCAGTGACTTTGATGCCAGAAACCACCCCCAGTTGCTCGCCCGCATCACGCCCTAGTTGTGGGTTGCCTACTCTGTCTAATGCGCCATGCAACTGTAAATCCCCATCGGCAAATACACACTCAAGCAACACATGGCCCATACGACCTGAGCAACCAGCAATAACAATTTTTAATGGATTTTCCATAACCTTTAATACCTAATATGCTAAATATTGACTTGAACAATCAAAGTTTAAAACCCAATTTTTTCTAGCATTCGATCAAAAAAACTTGGTGGATTATCTACTGGCAACTCTTTAGGCTTAGGGATGGTTTTATTGCCTGCCCGCGGCGCTACAACTTCCGGCTTAACCGCTGACTCCATGTCCTCAGGCGCGAGTCTAAGCGTTCTATCAAACTGCATGCCCGATGACGAACTATATGCAGTAGATACAATCGGCTCTGGTACTGATTCACTCACCTCTGCAACCGGAAGGGAAGTCGGTGCTGGACTTGCGGTTACAACCTCTACCGGTGCCGCCTCTATAGTCGCGGGCTCAATGATTGGTGCAATCTCAATAACCTTGCTAGCGGCATCAGGAGGAGGTGTAACTGCAGTTGGCGCTTCTATTGTTGGCACAATCACCACAGGCGGGGCTTCCTCAGGCTTTGTCACTGCTTTTGGCGCTAACACTGCATTTTCTTTAGGTAACGCTGCCGCTTTAGCTGCCTCATCTGCAGATGCTTTAGCTTTTAATGTTGCGGCTTCGTCAGCCAATTCTGCTTTGTCTTTTTCCCAAAACTTTAATTTACTCAATAAGCTTTTATCTTCCGCTTTAGCACTCGGGTTAATTACACGGGCACCCGTATTTTCCGAAGCTCCATCTGGCTTAGCAAGATCACTGCCAGAAGGTACTACATCGCCACGTACTGTTTTTAATAAATCATTTTCAAAATCTAAAATGACACGACGTTGCTCGATAATTTTGCCACTTTCACGCATCTGATAAACGTAGTCCCAACGTTTTCCATGAAAACTATCTTGAATAAGCGGCGTACCCATAATGAAACGTACTTGCGACTGCGTCATGCCTGGACGTAACTGCAATAACATTTTAGAGGTGACCACATTACCCTGTTGGACATCAAGCTTATAAGGCTTAATCGAGGGCAAGGCTGTGCCACATGATGCACAGAGAATTGCTAGAAAAATGACGAGGTAACGCAAAACTGATAAATTGCACATATTATGACTTTAGTTAGAATTAGCGTTAATATAACACGTAGACAGCGAAGCGAAAAACACTGTCATTGTTAATTGTGGATAAACGACTATGCAAGACCAAAAAGACTTAAAAAATGCAGGCCTCAAAGCCACATTACCTAGACTCAAGGTATTAAGCTTATTTGAAAACAGCAAAGAGCGTCATTTATCTGCTGAAGACATCTACAAAGTGATGATTAATTCCGGTGAAGATGTCGGCTTAGCGACTGTCTATCGGGTACTCACACAATTTGAACAAGCTGGCCTACTAATACGCCATCATTTTGAAAGTGGTAAAGCGGTGTTTGAACTTAACACCGGCGGCCATCACGACCACATCGTTTGCGTAAAATGCGGGCGAGTTGAAGAGTTTTATGATGCAGAAATTGAAAAAAGACAAGAAAGCGCATCTGCAAAACTTGGCTTTAAAATGCAAGATCACTCGCTCACTATTTACGGCATCTGTGATAAGCAGCCATGCGCCAATAAAAATTGATTCATTAAAACTTATTCAACATCTCTTTTGCATGTTGTAGCGTCGTTTCAGTAATCTCAACACCCCCTAACATGCGAGCCAATTCCTGCACTCGCTCATCAGCATCCAACTGAGCGATGCTACTTAAAGTTTGCTCATTTACCAGTGCCTTACTGACACGTAAGTGATGTGTACCCAAGGCCGCAACTTGTGGCAAGTGAGTAATCACTAACACTTGACGTCCGATTGACTGATCAGAACTTAATGTTCCAGCAGTTTGCGGCGTTCCTAATTGTTTTAACAACTGCCCGACCACTTCAGCCACACCGCCGCCGATACCCACATCCACCTCGTCAAATATCATAGTCGGAATATTTTCTTTCTGTGCCGTCACGACACGAATTGCCAAGCTAATCCTTGATAGCTCGCCCCCAGAAGCGGCTTTATTAAGCGGTCGCGTAGCAACGCCAGCATGGCCTGCAACTAAAAATTCCACTTGTTCCAACCCACTGGCACTAGGCGCTTGCGGGGTTAAAGCCACATCAAACTTACCGCCACTTAAAGATAGTCGCTGCATTTCAACGCTGATTTGCTGGCTTAATTTAGCAGCTGCGAATTGACGACCTTCACTGAGCTTATTAGCAAGCTGCATATACAACGACAATGCTTGGGCTTCTTGTTTGGCAAGCTCACCATCATTAGCAAATAACTCCAGTTCGACCGTACGTAATTGAGACTTGGTCAGCAATTGATTCAACTCCTCAGGCTGAACTCGGTATTTACGTGAGATATTGTGTATATTTTGGATTTTTGACTCTAGCTGTGCAAGTCTAATGGGGTCTAAATCTGCCCGCTGTAGGTAGCGATTTAAAAATCGATCCGTCTCTTCTAGCTGTATCATGACCGAATCTAAAATTTCAGCAGCTTCAGTTAATGTCGCATCATATTCTCGCAAGTTCTCTAGCTTATGCTGCACCTGCGAGAGTATGCGCATCGCAGACAATTCGCCTTCACTCAATAATTCTCGACACTCTTCGCCGCCTGTAATTAAGCCAGCTCCATTAGATAAGCGTAAATGCTCTTGCTGCAGCTCATCCCAGTCATTAGCTGTAATAGAAAGTTCTGATATCTCTCGTACTTGATCCCGTAAATCCGCCAATTCGCCTGCATATTGACTAGCATTTTTTTCAGCTTCTAGCCGTTGTTGATTTAGCTGATGCCATACTTTAAATTGGTTGGATACTTGCAAGGCTAAGGATGATAATTCAGCAAAACTATCCAATACATAACGCTGAGTAGAAAGCTTTAACAATGAGTGATGGGCGTTTTGGCTGTAAATGTCTACCAATAATTCACCGAGCTCCTTTAACTGTGCAACAGTAACGGTTACGCCATTAATAAAAGCGCGCGACCGCCCATCAGCATACATCACACGGCGGAGCAAAAGCTCGGACGTATCATTTATCAGTTCAGCATCCAACAGCCATTGTTGCGCCTCTAGGTTATGAGCGATACTAAATATGGCGCTTATTTCAGCCTTATCACAACCGGACCGCGTGACCCCACCTTCACCACGCGCACCTAAGGCCAATGATAATGCGTCGATTAATATGGATTTTCCTGCACCAGTCTCGCCAGTGAGCACGGTGAAGCCAGCGTCAAACTCTAAATCAAGTTGATTAACAATGATGAAATCACGAATAGAAAGGCTTTGTAGCATGGTGCTATTTAATTATAGTAAACAAATGGTTAACCCCAGTTAAGCTTTTTTCGTAGCATATCAAAATAGCAATAATCACCGGGGTGCAGTAAAGAAATAGTTTGCGCTGCGCGCTTGACCTTGATTTTATCACCGGCTTTTAAGACAACTTGGAATTGGCCATCAAAACTTAATTGCGCATCACCAAACTGCACCAAAATAATCTCAATTTGACTGTCGCTATGCACAGCAATCGGCCGATTACTTAAAGTATGCGGACATATCGGCACCAGTGAAATGGCTTGTAAATTAGGATGTAAAATGGGGCCCCCAGCCGATAAAGCATAAGCCGTAGTGCCCGTCGGGGTACTTATAATCAAGCCATCTGAGCGCTGTTTATGGACGAATTTTCCATCAACACTCACTTCCAACTCTATTAAACGTAACGCACTTTTAATAACCACGTCATTTAGCGCACAATCAGCATGCAACACTTGTCCATCTCGTACTACGCTTGCCTCAAGCATGACCCGTGGTTCTTTTACAAAGTCCCCAGCTAAAATGCGATCAATCTGCCCCAGCATATCTTCAACACGCAAGTCAGTTAAAAATCCAAAGCGTCCACGGTTAATGCCTACCAGAGGTACATCAAAATTAATCAAACTACGTGCCACGCTTAGCATGGTGCCATCCCCACCCATTACAATCACTAGACCCACTTCACTACCAATATTTTTTAAAGATGCAGTGTTATAGCCAGTGATTTCAGCATGCTGAGCGGTATTTTCCTCTATCCAAACTTGAATATTTTTAGCTGATAAATGCCGTGCTAACTCAAGCAAATCCCTTTGCATTAACTGCAAAGCTGATTGATTCATGTATTTGCCAATAATGGCGATAGATTTGAACGGTTGATTCATGGCGGAATTAAATCACAGATGCCTTTTTGCGCAAAGTATAAGCGTAACATGTTGGCAACTTTGATAGTTAACAGTATGACGATTGCCATAAATCGGGCAAAATATAACCCATATGGATAAGCGTGCACAGATTTTATTAAAAACCTTAGTTGAGCATTACATTAGTGATGGACAACCAATAGGTTCACGCACGCTATTACAACACTCGGGCCTGGACGTAAGCCCTGCAACTATACGCAATGTGATGAGTGATTTAGAACAATTAGGCTTCATCGCTAGCCCACACACTTCCGCCGGCCGTATCCCCACGCAAAAAGGCTATCGTTTATTTGTAGACTCCCTGCTGACAGTTCAGCCATTGGACATACGAGCAGTTCAGCATCTTAAAAACGGTTTATCATCGCCTAATCCTAGCGAGTTAATTGCCAGTGCAGCAGACATGCTGTCACAACTCACACAATTCGCTGGATTGGTAATGATTCCTAAACGTAAACGCATCGCTTTTAAGCATTTAGAATTTTTACCCCTATCTGACAAGCGGATATTAGTCATTATCGTGACCAGCGATGGTAATGTACAGAATCGCATTATCCTAGCAGACAAGCCTTACTCGGCAGGCGAACTTACACAAGCAAGTAACTACTTTAATATTAACTTTTCTGGCCAAACTTTTGAAGAAGTGCAACAAAAGCTACATATTGAACTCAAACAAATGCAGACCGATATGAATCGCCTCATGTCAGCAGCCCTAGAAGCCAGTAGCAAGCAGATTGATAGTGACAAAGATGGGGTGATTATTGCCGGCGAGCGAAATTTACTACAAGTCGATGAGTTATCAACCAATGTAACTAGCTTACGCAAACTGTTTGAAATATTTGAGCGCCGCACTTCACTCATGCAACTACTGGATAATAGCCAACGTGCAGAAGGTATACAAATATTCATCGGTGGTGAGAGCGGCTACTTAGCTTTAGATGAATGTAGCATGATTACAGCCCCTTACGAAGCTGAGGGGCAAGTCGTCGGCACGTTAGGCGTAATTGGCCCCACCCGCATGGCTTACGAGCGGGTCATTCCTATTGTTGATGTGACGGCAAAATTACTGTCCAATGCCCTCAACACAGGAAATTAACTATCTACTACCAACTGAAAGACTAGCGACGAAATAATGGCTTATTACAACTCAGAACCAAAATATGAACATGGCGATCAACTTAAAGTAGGCATTTTATTAGCCAACTTAGGTACGCCAGACGCTCCCACAGCAAAAGCTTTACGGCCATACCTTAGACAATTTCTAAGTGATACACGTGTTGTAGAAATTCCTAAAGCCCTTTGGTGGTTTATTTTAAACGGCATTATCTTAGTGATTCGCCCAAAAAAATCTGCTGAAAAATATGCACAAGTATGGACTAAAGATGGCTCACCCTTATTGGCCCATGCACAAAAACAAACCATCTTGTTACGCGGCTTTTTAGGCCAAAAAATTAAATCGCCATTCGCCGTTGAGTTAGGCATGAGTTATGGCAACCCCAGTATGCAATCAGCCATCTCTAAACTAAGGGCGCAACATTGCGACCGTATTTTAGTGTTCCCGCTTTATCCGCAATTTGCGGCCAGCAGCACTGCATCAGCAATGGATGCCGTATTTCGCGTACTACTTAAAACACGCAACCAACCGGCAATTCGCAGCATTCGTAACTACCATGATCACCCCGCTTACATTGCCGCATTGGCCGCTACTGTGCGAGAGCATTGGCAAAGCCACGGAAAACCAACTAAATTAGTGATTAGTTTTCATGGTGTGCCTAAAGTACATTTGACTAGTGGCGACCCCTACCACTGCCAATGCCATAAAACTGGTCGTTTATTGGCCGAAGCATTAGATTTAACTAAAGAAGAATATTTGGTTGCCTTTCAATCACGCTTTGGCAAACAAGAATGGCTTAAACCTTATCTAGCCAACACTTTGACTGCATTAGGGCAAGCCAAAATCAAACGCATTGATGTCATTTGCCCAGGGTTCAGTAGTGATTGTCTAGAAACGCTTGAAGAAATCGCTATAGAAGGTAAGCATATATTCCAAAGCAATGGCGGGGGTGACTATCATTACATCCCTGCACTTAATGAAAATGAAGCTTGGATTCATGCCATGACCAGTATTGCTCTTGAAAACTTACAAGGCTGGGTGACTGTAGATTGGGATAGCGTAGAGGCTAGAAAAGAGGCGGAAATGACTAAATTACGCGCACAAGCAATAAACCAGATAACTCATAATTAAGCATTAAATTTTCCAGATCAAAAAAATCACTAAAACAATCAATGAAAGTTTAGTCATTTTGTAAATAGTTTTATTCCATCTTTTAAAACGTCTACGATATTTGCCAACCAGCCAGGCGTAATGAAACAGCTTATTAATTACACCAAGCTGATCACCCTCTTCATTAGGTGAGCTCGCCGCGGTGACTAAATATTTAGCCACAAAGCGATTCATAGATTGCGCCCAACGGTAACGCATTGGCCGCTCGACATCACAAAATAAAATAATTCTATCTTGCTCAGTACGGTTATACGCTTCGTGAATATATGTTTCATCAAACATGACACATTGCCCATCACGCCAGCTATAAGGCGTGCCATCAACATTAATAAAGCAATCATCATTGTTTGGTGTTGATAAGCCTAAATGGTAGCGCAATGAGCCGCCATATGGGTCGCGGTGTGGGTTCAATTTTGCACCCGGCGGCAACTCGGCAAACATGGCGGCTTTTACACTGGGAATACTATTCAATAAAGCCACCGTTTTAGGACAATATAAAGCTGCGGATGGATGTTGTGCGTCATACCATTTTAAATAAAATCGTTTCCAACCTGTTTTAAAAAATGAGTTGAAGCCTGCGTCATTATTGTTCTTTGAGGCTGCGATGCGTTCTTGCTCGCGCATATTAAGCGCTTCTTCACGAATCATCTGCCATGAATCCGTAATGACTTGCATCTCGGGGAAATAGCTTGATGGCAAATAAGGTGTCGTCGGCACCTTAGAAAAAATATACATAAACAAATTAATCGGTGCCACCACAGCAGAGTGATCAAATAACTGTTTAAAAATAGGATGGCGCACCTTGCCACGAAAGTGGATAAACCCTACTGCGATTAAGTACAAAAGAATAAAGAAGTATTTCATGTTAACCACACTTAACTAGTTGATTAAAATTAATTGTATAACATGTCTTCATTTAAAAATGCTTAGTTAATTAATGCCGTAATATTTGCTAGCACCTTGATTTTTTGGGATTTGCAATAAGTCTGCCAATCGGCAACTTCGGTCCAATCACTCAGAAAAACAAAGTCCAAACCTGCACGAGTGGCCGCTTCATAATCATATTTACTATCGCCAATAAAGAGTGCTGGCAATTGCAAATTGCCATTCGCTTTCTCGCGCGCAAGTACCGTATCTTTATTATCGGGGCTGCCAAACAACCCACCGTCAAATAATGATTGTAAATTTCGCTTGGCAAATAAGGTGCGAATTTCTTGCTGATCCCCACCAGAAAGTATCATCCAATTAGTATTTGGTGTTATTTCTCGTAACGCTAGCAATCCTTGAGCGACTTCACAATGCAGCAAACCAACTTCTAACTCCCACGAAAATTCATCAAGCAAAGCTTGAATTGCTTGTTGCGTAGCTGGTTGATGCAAAATCTCACGTAAATAATAGTCAAACTTATGGTAGCGTGAAATACCACCCAGCCGAACGTGATAGTCCACTAAAGCTTGAGCATCAGCATCACTAGCACCTAAATTTTTGGCAGTGCGGAAATAAGCTTCCGTTTTCACCACGTTAGAATCAAGCACCACGCCATCGCAATCAAACACAATGGATTTATATTGTTTAATATCGATTTGCAAATCTTATTCCCAAGCTAAAAGCCCAATAAAAAAGGCTTTGCACTAGATAGACTCTAGTTAGCAAAGCCCCATAACACTTATCAATTGACTAAGCTGCTTTAATTGCACTCGCCTCTTTAGCCAACTTAGTAATATGCGCCCAATCGCCACGTGCTACCGCATCTGCTGGCGTTAGCCAAGTGCCACCGCAGACCACTACATTAGGTAACGCTAAAAACTGTGGTGCGCTTTCTACCGTAACGCCACCTGTAGGGCAAAATTTCACGTCGCCAAATGGGCCCGAAAACCCTTTAAGCAAGTTAATGCCGCCAACCGCCACCGCTGGGAATAATTTTAAAAAGTAATAGTCGTCAGCATTGGCCATCATAATTTCAGAGCCTGTTGAAACGCCAGGCAACAAAGGCAAGCCCATTTTACGAGCGGCTTGGCCTAACTCGCTAGTATAGCCAGGGCTTACTGCGAATTGGCAGCCGGCATCTTTAGAGGCTTGTGCATCTTTAAGATTACGCACTGTACCAGATCCCATAATCGCTTCTGGCAAAGCCTTGGCAATCGCTTCCATACCCGCTAATGCACATGAGGTACGAAGTGTAATTTCTAAGACGCGTATACCACCTTCTAATAAAGCCGCCGCCATAGGCACTGCATCTTCAACGCGATTAATAACAATAACTGGAATAACTGGGCCGTAATTGGCTAGATCTAATGTGTTCATGTTGTTTTACCTAATGTGAATAACTATTTTAAATTTTATTTAAAGCTCGCTTTAGTGAAGCGTAGGCCGCATAAATTGCATTTTCAAATGGCTAAAGCCAAGTGATTGCACCCTCTTCTGCTGACAATACATTTTTGCGCATGCCCCCAAATAACTCACGACCAAAGCCATGTGCATTGTGGTGACGTTTGGTGTCTGAAAGCTCAGCCACTTCACGCTCAGCCCATTCATCTTCATCCACTAATACGTTGACCATACCCACAGTTGCATTCAAGCGAATAATATCGCCATCACGAACTTTGGCTAATGGGCCACCTGCATAGGCCTCTGGGCTTAAATGAATAGCTGCTGGAATTTTGCCTGAAGCGCCGCTCATTCGACCGTCTGTGACAATTGCCACTCTAAAACCTTTGTTTTGCAACACGGCTAACGGGGGCGTCAATTTATGTAACTCTGGCATACCATTGGCTTTAGGGCCTTGAAAACGTACCACGGCAATAAAGTCTTTCTCTAACTCCCCACGATCAAATGCCGCTAATAATTCTTCTTGTGCATCAAATACAATGGCTGGCGCTTCAATAATATGACGGTCCGCTGGTACCGCAGAAATTTTAATCACGCTACGGCCTAAATTACCTTTAAGCAAGCGTAAACCACCAGACTCATCAAAAGGCGCTGACGCAGGACGCACTATGGTTTCATCACTGCTTTCTTTAGGCAAATCTTTCCAAACCAATGTATCATTTTCTTTAGCAGGTACTTTCGCGTAATCACGCAAACCACCATGCGATACAGTCAATACATCGGGGAACATATAGCCTGCGTCAATCAGTTCACGAATTACAAAAGCCGGACCACCCGCATTTTGGAATTCGTTCACATCTGCTTTACCATTTGGGTAAACACTCGCCAGCAATGGTGTAGTTTTCGCTAAGTGATAAAAGTCTGTCCAGTCAATCATAATGCCGGCTGCACGTGCCACTGCCACCCAATGAATCAAATGGTTCGTTGAACCACCCGTTGCTAATAAAGCCACCATAGCATTCACAATCACATGCTCATCAACCAGCCGGCCTATCGGCGTGAATTGATCTTTTTTAGTTTTTTCCAACACCATCTTTACCGCTTCACGTGTCAGCAATTCACGCATACCATCATGTGGGTGGATAAAAGCAGAGCCAGGTACATGAAGACCCATTGCTTCCATCAGCATTTGGTTACTATTAGCCGTACCATAAAAGGTACAAGTGCCTGCACCATGATAGGCAGCGGATTCTGAGGCTAACAATTCTTGGCGGTTCACTTTACCTTGCGCATATTGCTCACGCACTTTAGATTTAGTGGTGTTATCAATACCAGTACTCATCGGGCCTGATGGCACAAACACACATGGTAAATGACCAAACTGTAGCGCCCCAATCAAAAGGCCTGGGACAATTTTATCGCAAACACCTAACAGTAAAGCCGCATCAAAAACATCATGAGAAAGCGCAATGGCAGTACTCATGGCTATCGTATCGCGACTAAATAGCGAAAGCTCCATACCAGGTTCACCTTGTGTAATGCCATCACACATCGCCGGTACACCACCCGCCACCTGCACGGTTGCGCCATATTTATGCGCTTCATTGCGAATAATCTCAGGGTAATTAACATAAGGCTGATGCGCAGACAGCATCTCATTGTAAGCAGTCACAACGCCGATATTAGTTGCTTTTTCTACCACAACGCGCAACTTGTCATTGGCTGGCATGGCCGCAAA
>CANNEG010000004.1:0-33832 GCA_947503455.1 Betaproteobacteria bacterium | reverse complement strand
GTGCATTTTAACGCATCTGGCTATGCGAGGCATCTCTAATCATTCACTTCATTTTAAGTGAAGGTTAGCCGGCTGGCTTATTCCACAATAATGCGGCCGTTGAGTGCTTGTAGCGGGCGGTTGTTGTCAAAGGTAATCACCTCATTAAGTGCCTTGATTTGCTCTTTAGAGGCTGTCATCGGGGTTTTCATGACAAGCCAACGCACGCCTTCTGTACAAGGTGGGGTGGTGAGTGAGCCGCTCAATCGATAATAGCTTTGGTTGTCGGGGATTAATTCGTTAGGCGTTACCCGATTTTTTAACACCCCAGGTTCACTGACCTCTTTGGTGATTTGCCCCCATAACTTGGCTAAACCTAGGTTGGCTTTGCCTTCGGTATACATCACCGCAATAATGGTGAGGTTGCCCTTTGAATCTGAGTGCAAAAATTGCGCCTCTAGCGGAAATATTTTGCCATGTATGGTGTGTTCACTAGGGGAATGAAAATTCAGTTGCTTCATCTGATAAGCAGCACTGTCTAGCACCAGCATATTGCCTTCTTTAAAATTCACACTCACGCTATGGCCGTTATTTGCAATATCTCTGGCAGGGAATTTTTGTATGCTTTTGAGTGGTTTTAGCGAAGCATGCGTCGTCTTATCAATATTGATGGGTGATTGATTGCGTCCGGCAGCGCAAGTTGCAAATTCTGGCGATAGCTTGCCCCAATTCTCAGGCCCCTCTTTGCCTTTATAAGACCACGGCGCCTTATGGTTGCCGTCTTTTGCTTTTGCATTGACTGGCTTAGCTTCAGCCTTCACTGCTGGCTCGGCCGTTTTTTCTGCCACTGTTTCTGCGGGTGTTTCAGGTTTTTTTTCAGTGGCTTCAGGCTTGGCGCCAGACGCTTTTACTTTTTCAGATTCAGGGTTTGTAGGTTTAGCGGCAACGGCGGGTTTGTCAGCTTTGCAAATGTAACGCATTGCCATGTCAATATGTGATTCGGGCACAGGCTCAATAAATTCGGCCGTCTTCGCCTCAATACCTGCCGAATAGACCAGCTCGTCATCTAAATATTGAAACACTTGTGAGGTGGCGACTTTTTGTGAGGCACAATCAAAATGCCACAATAATTTTGTTAAATTGTAGGTTTTATCAATCGTCTCTGGATTGACTTGCGGGGTCTTGTATTCAATCTTAATCCAAGCTCTTTTGAGATTGTCTTTTTGCAAAACGGATTGCTTGTCTAGCATGAGCTTTTCTGTATTTTGATTATTCAGTTGCACCCATGTCGCTGAATGGCTGCTGCTAATGATTGCAAAATATAATAGCAATGCTGTTATTAACTGCTTCATAACACCCTCAATTTTACTTTAGCCATTTTGGCGCTAAGCCAAAATTTAAGCACAATGTGTAAATCTATCTTCACCCGCTAAATTATGCACAAGCTAAGCGGGTTTCTAATGAGGGAGTAGTGGTGGATTTAAGGCTTAATTCTGAGGATTATTGCTTGAGGGCGGCGATGGGGCAATATGTCAGGTGGCCCAAGGTGATACTTGAAGTATATTGAATATAGCTAGTTTTTAAGGGCTTCCCATTTTTCAACCAGCAGTTTTAAGGTCACTTTTTCATTCTTAAGTAAAATCTTGCTAGGCAAAAAATATCCGTTTTGTTCAGCATAATTTTGATATTCAATTGCCCAGCCATCTTGTTTTAACGTGAGCAAATGGCCTTGCTCGTCCCAAGCGCTGCTTTGAATAGCGCTATTAGCAGGGCGCCCCAGCGACCAATCAGCAAGGCCGGTTAGCGGTAAGCGCCAACCCAATGTGGTTTGAGTGAGTGATTCAGCATCTATCGCTGAAATGCGATTACCCTTGGCATCTTCAAGCGTTACCTCGCCTGAGGTTTTTTTGATGCCAGCCACCTGACCACCTAGCGGTGAGAAAAGTGAAATATCGTCGGTTAAATTGTCGTGCTGCCAAGTGATGGCGCCAGAAAAGCCTTTACCATCGGCTTGTACGCCGATGCGGCCTTTAATTGTAAATTGCTGAATGGTGCCAATGTTCTGTAAATGTTGCTGATATAACACATTAGCGCTTACATTTTCCACAGGTTGGCTGATAGGCGCGCTGGCGCAAGCTTGTAATAAAGCGACCAAGCTCAACAGCGCGTAAATGCGAGTGAAACTCATGGGGTAAGCAGTAAGCAATTACGACTTAAATTTATTGGTAGTGGTGATGAGCAATTCATTGTCTGGGTTAGCGCTGAGGGCTTCACTCCAGATTCTTTTTGCTTCAGCATGCTCACCTTTTAGCCATAATGCTTCACCCAAATGGGCGGCAATTTCAGGGTCTTGGCTTACGCTGTAAGCTTGTTGCAAATAACCTATCGCTTTATCTAAATTACCTTTACGAAAGTGTGCCCAACCCAAGCTATCAAGCATGTAGTGATCATTGGGTGTAATCATTAGCGCTTTTTCAATCAGGGTAATGGCCTCACTGAGCTTGATATTACGGTCCGCAAACGAATAGCCAAGCGCATTGTAAGCGGCGGCAAAATCAGGTTTTTCGGCAATAATTTTGCGCAATTCAGCTTCCATCACATCATACTTTTGCATGCGCTCTGCAGCCAGAGCGAAGTCATAAACCAGCTCAGGGGTGTTGGGTAAATTCTTAACCGCTTTATCAAGTAAATCAAACGATTCTTGATTGCGTTTGGCTTTAGCCAGCATCGACGCTTCCGTTTGAATCACAATAATTTGTTGTTCGGTATTTAACTCATCAAGTGCATCTAGTTTTTCAATGGCCTTATCTACCGATTGCGTGCGAGAAATTAAATTGCCCCAATTAATTTGCGCTTCAAAATAATGTGGCCCCGGTTGTATCTTGTTATACCAAACGGTTGCCACGTCATTATGGTTTTGTTTTTCTGCGACTTGAGCAAGGTAAAGGTAAATTTGATTAACGTCTTTAAAACCTAAGGTGAGCGCTTCCTGAAAATATCCTTCAGCAGCAGCGTAATCGGTCGATTGAAAGGCTAGTAAGCCAATAATGGCAGTAATTTCAGCCTCATTTTTTGCATCACTATTTTTAGCGTTTTTAAGGATGATGGGGTATTCTTTTTTTGCCGCATCATATTGTTTTTGGTTTACTAAAAACTTTGCAAGATTCAAGCGAACTTCATTTGAATCGGCATGCTGATCAAGAAATGTTCGATAGAAATCTATCGCCATTTGAGGAGATTTAACATACAACACTTGGCCCTTAAGTAGGGCGGTAATAGGCCAGTCTGGTTTAAGCGCTTCAGCGCGATTCAATGCTTTGAGTGCAACATCATCTTGTTTAGCGCCCCAGGCCGCTTGGCCGACTGCAAAATGAGCTTCAGCTAACTCTGGGTAAGGTTGAGCCAGTGATTGAATGAGGTTTAATACGCCAGCTTTATCCGCGCTTCTGCCTAATAAGTTATTTAAGAACAAGAAACCGCCCGCTCTAGTATCTTCTTTGGCGAGCACTTTAACTAAAAATGGTTTGGCATCATTTAACTTGCCAGTAGCAATCAAGATTTCCATCATGGCTTGTTGCGCTTCGTTTGAGCTAGGGTCAAGCTCAGCCCAAAGCTTAACCGCTGGTACCGTTAAGTTAGGTACATTGCCATAGGCGGCAATTTTAGCCGCACGCTCAGCCAAGCCTGAATCCCGTGTTGTTTTGGCCAACTCATAAAAAATTGTGCCTGATGTTGCTAAGTCGCCCCGTTGCCCAGCCACTTCTGCGACTAGGTATTTGTAAACAACTTCTGCACTTAGCTGGTTTTTACTGCCCGCAGCGGTGCTACCTGAATTGGCATTTATGCCTGAATTGGTTGCGCAACTCGTTAGCCCTAGTGAACCTACCAACATCAATGCACCCCATAGTTGGGTGTAACGGCATGATGTTTTTTTAACGAGACGTATATTTTTGTTTGGGCGCATAGAGTTTTTGTGGCACTGATAAAAGTTAATTGGGCGTTGTAGGTCTTTACTTATAATCTTTAAGGCGCTTATTAAGTAATAAATGATACTTAATATATTATATGCGGCATTTCTTAGTCCGTGACAGTTGTCGCAAGTTCCTACATAATTATGAATTGACTATAAGGCATGTCAACAGAACTTTCTATTTGGTCATGTTTTCCTAAGAATATTGAGTAATCCCTTAGAATAAATTGTTTTCGTAACAATTATTTTCTGTAATTGAGTATTTTGAATTGAGTGGCTATGAATAATTTTACAGTAGAGGCAATCGATCTTACGCGGCTTTATGGCGGTAGAGAAGCCGTTAGTAATGTGAGTTTCACCTTAAGCAAAGGCCAAGTGCTTGGTTTTCTAGGGCCTAATGGCGCTGGTAAATCCACCACCATGAAAATGCTAACCGGTAATCTTGCGCCAAGTAATGGCAGTGTAAAAATTTGTGGTATCGATATGATGGAAAACCCCAAAGAGGCTAAAGCACTCATTGGATACTTGCCTGAGATGCGTCCACTATATAAAGAGCTAACAGTCGATGAGTATTTAACCATTGCAGCAAGGTTACATCGAGTAAGCGCTGGCCATATTAAAAAAGCAGTCGAAATTGCTAAAGAGCGTTGTGGCTTAAGTCACATGAGTAAGCGCCTTATTGAAAATCTATCTAATGGCTATCAGCAACGCGTCGGCATTGCTCAAGCGATTATTCATAACCCGATGGTGGTTATTTTAGATGAGCCAACAGTCGGCTTAGATCCTATACAAATCCGCGATATTCGTGCATTGATTCGTGAAGTGGGTAGTGAGCGTAGTGTGATTATTTCTACACATATTCTGCCAGAAGTTGAAATGGTCTGTGACCATGTGCAAATTATCGATAAAGGCAAGTTGGTGTTCAACGGTTCTATCGACGTGCTGAAAAAACAACGTATCGGCAATAAATTGATGATTGCGATGCGCAATCCGCCAAGTGTCAATGAAATGCTTAAAGTAGCCGGGGTTGTAGAGGCAGAAAGCTTAGCGGGTAATTTGATGCGTGTTCGTTTTGCTGATGATGCAGCGCCATCAGAGGCGATTGTTCAAGCAGCCGTGACCAATAATTGGGGCTTGTACCAAATCGCACCTGATCAAACCAGTTTAGAAGATGTGTTTGTTCAGTTGACCTTTCAAGAACAAGCTGAGCCAGAACAAGTGGCTGCTTAAAGGATTAGACCATGATTATTAATGTAGCAAGAAAAGAATTAAAAAGTATGTTTGCCTCACCGATGGGTTGGGTGATTTTATCTTTGCTGATGTTTGCCTTTGGTACCTACTATTTAAATGGGGTGAATGATTACTTTGCCGTTATGTCTGGCGCTATGCGTCCGGCAGAGCGCACAGGCGTGACTCAATTTGTTGGGCAAAACGTATATGGCTTCGCCTCATTTATGGTGTTGTTTGCGGTGCCCTTGCTTTCAATGCGCTTAATTTCGGAAGAGCGTCGTAGTCAAACGCTGCCATTCTTATTCAGTGCGCCTATTTCATTGACAGAAATTGTACTGGGTAAATTTTTAGGCTTAGTGGCATTTTTAAGCATATTGGTCGTGTTCATCGGTGGCATGTTATCCACTTTGAACATTTGGGCAGACATAGACTTTGGCTTTATTGTGGCCAATTCAATCGGCTTGTTATTGATGGTGGCTAGCTTTTCTGCGCTAGGCCTATACTTTTCAAGCATGACGCAACAGCCAGTCGTGGCGGCAATTCTCACGTTTATCGCGCTTTTTGCTTTGATGTTTTTAGATCGCTTTTTTGCAGGCGATCCAAGTAATACATTGGCTAGCTTATCGCTGACACGTCATTTTCAATCATTTGCTGGTGGTTTGATTGATACAGCAGACATTGCCTACTTTGGCTTATTTATTGCAACATTCTTAACCTTAACCGTGCGTCGTTTAGATGCAGACCGCTTACGTGGTTAATAAAGTTTTTCTAAATTATTAGAACTTGTAGAATTTTAGGCCTGATCAAATGAATATTAATCGTAAATTACGTTTTCAACTTTTAGTACAAAACAGTTTTTTTGTTGTGCTTTTTTTAATGCTCGTTGTCTTGCTAGGGTATTTAGCAAGTCAATATCATTTTGCCAAAGACATTACCCAAGCCAATCGCAACATCCTTACACAAGGCAGTGTTAACGTGCTTAAGCAAATGAAAGAGCCGGTGAATATCACGGTATTTGCTACCAAAGATGACGCATCAGGTGGCGATAATTTCCGTAAAGGGATGATTGATTTTGTTGCACGCTATCAGCGCGAAAAAAAGAATGTTAATTTAAAGTTTATTAACCCATCCATTGAGCCAAAGCTAGCACAAGATGCCGGCGTTAAAGAAGATGGTGAAGTGGTCGTGGAATATAACAAGCGTTCTGAACATATTATTCCGCCGATTGCGGAGCAAGAAATGACTAACTTACTGGTTAGACTTTCTCGCACCAATCAACAAGCAGTGATGTACTTAGATGGTCACGGTGAGCGCAATTTATTAGGCATTAAAAATCACGACATTGGTGAGTTTGGTAAGCAATTAGAGAAAAAAGGCTTTAAGTTTGCTAATCCAGATTTAACCGTTGCTCAAGCAGTCCCTAGCAATGGCGCGATGTTGGTCATTGCTAGTCCGCAAGTCGATGTGAGCGAAGTAGAAGCTAAAAAAATTAAGGCCTACCTTGAAAGCGGCGGCAATTTACTTTGGTTGTTAGATGATGATAATTTGCACGGTTTAAAAATCGTGGCTGAATATTTAGGTATGCAAGTGTCTCCTGGCATGGCCATGGACATGGCCTCAGCGCAATATGGTGCGGATGCGCGTGTAGCTTTCGCTAGCTTGTATGGTGAGCATGCGATTACCAATAACTTTATGCTACGCACGCTATTCCCAGAGGCGCATCAGGTAACAGCACAGGGGACAGATGAGAATGGTTGGAAAGTCAGTAATTTGATTGAGGTGGCACCGAATGGCTGGTTAATGTCTGAAAAGTTAGCTAAAGACGCTAAGCCAGTATTCAACGAGAAAAAAGATAAAAAAGGCCCCATCAATATTGGTGTAGCCCTAGAGCGTACTTACGGTAAAAAAGGCCAGCGTGTTGTTGTGATGGGTAATGGTAACTTTTTATCAAACACGTTTATTACCAACGGCGGCAATTTGGACTTGGGCGTCAATATGGTTAACTGGCTTGCTGGTGACGATAAGCTGATTACCATTCAACCAATGCCACTTAAAGATATTAACGTGACGATTCCAGATACGGACACTGGCCGTTTAATTGCTTGGACAGTTTTCCATGCTTTCCAGTACTTTATCCCGCTCGGCATCATGATTGCTGGTTTTTACTTCTGGTGGAAACGCAGAAAAGCATAAGTGTAGGGGCAAGCACCTACAAAGCGTTAGGGTGATATTTTTTAAAAGGTCTACATGAAAAATCGTTGGTTACTTAATTTGGCTATGCTGTGTGTGGTGGGTGGCTTGGTGGCATTTTTATATTTGCGCCCGCAGCAAACGGCAGAGCAGTCAGCTAGCTATGAAATTTCCACGTATAAGCTTTCAGAATTTAATGCCATTAGCGTAGAGTATCCTACTAAAGCGGCCGTTGCTTTTGAAAAAGTAAATGGGTTTTGGCGTTTATCCGCGCCGATTAATATGCGAGCAGACCAAGCCTCAGTGCAGCGCATTTTATCGATTATTGCTGCCAAATCTAAAGACAAAATTACCAGCACAAATTTAGAAAAATTTGGCTTAACCAACCCTGAACTCAAGCTCAAACTTTTTAGAGATAAAAATAATGTAGAAGCGTTTACCTTTGGTACACATAACCCAGTGACTGATGAACAATACGTTGCACATCGAAATACAGTTTATTTGGTGTCGAATGCTTATGCTGAAGCCGCGACTACTCAGCTCGTTGAGTTGATTGATAAATCACCATTAAAACCAACCGAAAAAGTAGCAGGTTTTGATTTTAGCCATCTCGAACAGTGGCAAGACTCAAAATTAAAAGTTGAGATGGTAGAAGGTAAATGGAAAGTTTCTATCGCTGCAGCTAAGCCCCAACAAAATGAGCTGAATGAGTGGTTAGACTACTCATGGATACACAATGCCGCTAAATCAGTGGAGATTTATACGCCGGATCCTAAAATCACTTATCCGTCATTTGAAATTAAACTGACGGACGGCAGTAAAGTCCATTTTGATAAAATACAAGAATCACCAGACTTGCAATTAGCACGTCCTGATGAAGGCCTCATCTATAATTTTCCTAGTGACTCAGGCTTTACCATGCTGAATCCGCCCATTAACATCCCTGGCAAGTAAAATCCATGCCAGAATTGCCAGAGGTAGAAACCACGCGTCGTGGGCTTTTGCCTCTCGTAGGCAATGTGGTTAAATCTGTCGCCATTCGTCACCCTAGGCTCCGCTGGCCAATCCCACAACACTTAGTAGAGACTTTACCTAAGCAAACGCTAAAAGGCCTTACGCGCCGCGCAAAGTACATATTATGTGAATTTGCTGGGGATGAGACTAAAGGGGTGTTGTTGCTACATCTAGGCATGTCTGGACGCATCCAATTATTAGATTGCAATTATCCAGCAGAGAAACACGACCATTTTGATATTGAATTTATCGATGGCCAAGTGCTGCGCCTACGTGACCCACGTCGATTCGGTGCAGTGCTATGGCTAGACAATACCGATAACAATCACCCCTTGTTAAATAGCTTAGGTCCAGAGCCATTAGAAAGTGGCTTTAACGCAAAATATTTACAAAAAGCTTTGGCTAATAAAACATTAGCGATTAAAAATGCCATCATGGATGGCCATGTGGTCGTTGGTGTAGGTAATATTTATGCATCAGAGTCACTTTTTCGTAGCCGTATTCATCCCGAAACACCCGCCAATAAACTCAGTTTAAAAACCTGTGAAAGACTCGTGACGGAAATAAAAAGTACGTTGCAAGATGCGCTAACAGCAGGGGGCAGTAGCTTACGAGATTTCTTTGGGACTGATGGTAAACCGGGCTATTTTCAGCAGGAATATTTTGTCTATGCGCGAACCGATGCGCCATGTAAAGTTTGCGCTAAGCCCATCAAAACGATACGCCTAGGGCAACGTTCTACGTTTTATTGTGAGTATTGCCAAAAACGTTAACGCCTACGTTTGCTTTACACTCACTAGGCCTTAGTTCGCCACCGGCCAAAATGCACTGAATAACATCAACATTTCAAGTAGAGCCAATAGGGCAATGCTAAAGAATAGTCGCTTTTGCCAAATAGCTTGCTGCTGCTGGGTTTTAATCAGCCTTTCAATGGAATCGCGAATGGGCGAATCAGCTTCAGCTTGTGTTTTTTGACGCAGAAAGTCATGTAGCAATCGTGGCATTTCTGGCAAACTTTTTGCCATATGAGGCAATTCTTTTTTGAGCGTTTTTGCGATACTACGCCAACCAATTTGCTCACTCATCCAGCGTTTTAGAAATGGTTTAGCGGTTTTCCATAGGTCGATATTAGGATCTAAATCGCGACCCAAACCCTCAATATTTAATAAGGTTTTTTGCAACATGACTAACTGCGGTTGAATCACTACGCCAAATTTACGTGACATTTGAAACAGGCTTAATAGTGTTCGGCCAAAAGAAATGTCTTTTAGGGGTTTGTTGAATATCGGTTCACAAATAGCGCGAATAGCCGTTTCTAACGCTTCAACATTGGTGTCTTTAGGTACCCAGCCGGATTCGATATGTGCGACAGCGACATCACGATAATCACGATTGAAAAAAGCTAAAAAATTACGAGCTAAGTAGTATTTATCATTGTCTGTCAGCGTGCCCATGATGCCAAAATCAAGGGCAATGTATTTGCCTTTATCTGGCCCTTCATCTGCCACCAGTATGTTACCTGGGTGCATGTCAGCATGAAAAAAACCATCTCTAAATACTTGAGTAAAAAATATCTCCACGCCATCATGGGCGAGTTGTGCAATATCAATACCTTTAGCGCGTAGTACGTCAATTTTACTAATCGGTGTGCCGACCATGCGCTGCATCACCATGACTTGTTTGCGGCACCAATCCCAATGAACTTCAGGGATAAGCAATTTCTTATCGGGGAAGTTGCTCGCCAACCTTGTGCAATTGGCTGCCTCTAAAGTGAGGTCTAACTCGCTATGCGTATGCTCGGCAAACTCAGCGACGACTTCTTGAGGTTTTAGCCGTTTAATTTCGGCGGATAAAAGCTGTAGTAACCACGCGGCGGTATCTAGCAACTCTAAATCATGATTAATCACTTTTGCGATACCAGGGCGTAATACTTTGACCGCCACTGGCGTGCCGTCTAGTAAGTGTGCAAAGTGAACTTGTGCAACAGATGCGCTGGCAATCGCAGTTTCTTCGAAGTCGACGAAAACCTGATTGAGCGGTAAATTGAAGGCTTCTTGTATGACTTTTTCAACCTCAGCATAGGCAAAGGGTGGTACTTGGTCCTGTAGTTTGGCTAATTCATCTGCAATATCCAGTGGAATTAAGTCGCGACGGGTAGACAGCATTTGTCCAAATTTAACAAAAATAGGCCCGAGCGTTTCTAGTGCCAGTCTTAGTCTTTCACTGCGAGGCTTACTCCTGTTGCGTCCAAAAAATAACACATTGATGACGCTTTGCAATGGTTTTAATTTGGTGTGACTTAAAACAAAATCATCCAAGCCAAAGCGTAGTGCGATATAAATAATGTAAAAAAGCCGAAAAATACGCATAAATTTAGTCTGTGCTATCTACAGCAGTGCCTTTTAAGTCAGGAATTTGGATAGGTTTTTGTTGAATAGATTGTGCGAGTTTAGCTAATTTTTTTTCAAATCTTGCCACATCAGCACGCAAAGCGTCGACCGCTGTATTGAATTCTTCTACATGCTGTTTTTTGGCAATGAGAGGCATCTCTTCTTGCCAATAGCCACTTAACATTTCTGCTAACTTAGCACTGGTTTCTTTGGCTGATTTTGTCGTATCTCGGGCAAAGCCCCCAATTTTGTAGGCGGCCATATCACCAATAAGTTTGCTTAGATCATCTTCATAATCCCATTGCAGGTTGGACAATACTTTGGCAAATTCAGCGGCTAGATGCGTATCGCCTTCAATGGCAACCTGTAATTTTGCCGTCTCATCTCCTGCCATTAAACGTAAAGCTAAGCTTGGTGAAATGGTAATGGTCGCATCCGCAATATTGGTTTCGCCTGCAATCGCTAAGCCGCCATTTTCTAAAATAACAATGTTGCTAGAAATAAATCCGACATTAAGCTGTACAGACTTAGTTGCAAAAGGCTGCAACATCGTATTGGCCCAGCCATTTTGAGCCAATAGGTGTTGCAATAAGCGCGTAGAAAATGCTTTTAACATAAGGTGAGATCCATTAGGTTTTATAACCTTTATGTAAGGCCACTACACCAGCCGCTAGATTGTAATAATCCACTTTGCTTAAGCCTGCATCCACCATCATTTGCTTAAGCGTTTCTTGATCTGGATGCATGCGGATAGATTCAGCTAGGTATTGATAGCTTTCAGCATCTTTGGCTAAAATCTTACCCATAAATGGTAATAGTTTGAATGAATAGGCATCGTATATTTTAGAAAGGGGTTGCCATATTTTTGAGAACTCTAATACTAACAATCTACCGCCCACCTTAAGTACACGTTGCATCTCGGCTAAAGCAAGCTCTTTATGTGTCATGTTGCGCAAACCGAACGCTACAATGACACAGTCAAAGTGATTGTCCGGGAAGGGTAATTTTTCCGCGTCACATTGCAAGGCAGGTACGCTTAACCCAGCATCTAGCATACGGTCTCTACCAACAGCCAGCATAGACGCGTTGATGTCGGTCAGAATCACCTGCCCATTCGTCCCCACTTTTTGTGCGAATAGTTTAGATAAATCCCCGCTGCCGCCCGCAATGTCTAATACGAGGTCCCCCGGTCTAACGCCGCTTACTTCAACCGCAAAGCGCTTCCAACCTCTGTGCATGCCTGCAGACATGACATCATTCATTAAATCATACTTACTCGCAACAGAATGAAAGACCTCGCCCACTTTTTTGGCTTTATCAGCCTCGGCTACCGTTTTAAAACCAAAATGTGTATTGTGTTCAGTTGACATAAGATTCACTTTCCAATGACTTAATTATTCCGTTTAATGCCTGCCGCACTTAATTTTCCCAAATACTCTAACCAGAGCGCTTCGTAATCGCGCCCCAATTCATACAAATAATCCCAAGAATATAAGCCAGTATCATGGCCATCAGAAAATGTAAGCTTGATCGCATAATTACCGACAGGCGCTATGCTGGTGATATTGACCTCTTCTTTACCCAGTTGCAGTACTTCTTGTCCGTGACCATGGCCCCGCACTTCGGCAGAGGGCGAGTACACCCTTAAAAACTCACATGAGAGCATGCACTCCGTATTGTCATCAAACTTTATTTCTAACAAGCGCGAAGCCTGGTGCAGCCGAATGTCAGTCGGGCGAGGTGAATTGTTGGTTAAGCCGCTCATTTAATGGTCATTTTTCTATAAAATAAGATGATAACAGAATGACATGGCTAGAGGCGCTCACTTCATTAGATCGCGTAAGTTGTGGGAGGTTATTTTATGCAAGAAAAGCGGGCCATTACTGAATAAAGAAAAATGAGTATAAATAAAAAAAGCTGCATATCAATTGCAGCCTTTTTTCTTAACCAAGCATCAGCAAATTAATGATGCGCTAACATTAATGCCTTCATTTTTTGCATGGCTTTTTGTTCAATTTGACGAATACGCTCAGCAGAAACACCAAATTCATCTGCTAATTCATGCAATGTTTTTCCACCTTCGTCTTGCAGCCAGCGTGATTCAACCACTCTGCGGCTACGATCATCTAAACTTTGAAGTGCAAGGCTTAAGCCCGTTGTTTCAGAAACTTCAGCTTGTTTTGCTTGTATCGCTTCTAGTGGTTCTAATCTTTCATCTTGTAAATAAGCAATTGGGCTGTAATGCTCATCGGCATCATCATCGATATTCGCTTCGAGTGAAATTTCGTGACCACTTAGTCGCGCTTCCATTTCCAATACGTCTTCAGGTTTGACATTGAGCGTTTTTGCAATGTGTTCTACCTCACTTGGCTGCAAGCTGTTGAGGCTAGTTTTCATGCTGCGTAGATTAAAAAATAATTTACGCTGTGCTTTAGTGGTGGCAATTTTTACCATACGCCAGTTGCGTACGATATATTCGTGAATTTCCGCCTTAATCCAATGCATTGCAAAAGAAACTAAGCGCACACCACGTTCTGGATCAAATCGTTTAACGGCCTTCATGAGACCAATATTGCCCTCTTGAATGAGGTCTGATTGTGGCAGGCCGTAGCCATTAAAGCCGCGCGCAATACTTGCAACTAATCTTAAATGTGAAACGATGAGCTGACGCGCCGCTTCTAAATCATTGTCTTTTCTAAATTTTACGGCAAGGGCATATTCTTCTTCTGCAGTCAGAATTGGATAGGCTTTAATCGCTCTAGAGTATTGTTCTAGGCTATCAGTTGCGGTTAATACAGGTAATGTTAATGCGTTACTCATTAAAATTTAATCCTCCAATAGTCGTAATATTAGCACTCTACGTAAGAGAGTGCTAGTGGCTAAATGGTTCACTATAAATTTTAAAGGGTGTTTTAATCGATTTTAATCGCGGCGATAGCGCGTGTGACAGATAGATAAGAACCAAGCCAGCCAATGAAAATAGAGGCAACGACAATCGCTATATATAGCGGGATGTTAAGCCAAGGCAGGCTAAAGTCACTGCTATAGAGGTGAGAGAGTTGTGTGACAGACTGGTTATAAAGTTGAACAATCAGTGTCAAAATAACCATTGCTAACAGTCCACCAAGAAGTCCATAGACCATGCCTGCGTATAAAAAAGGGGTTCTGATAAAACCAGTCGTGGCGCCGATGAGTTTGCTGACAATAATTTCATCTTTTTGTGTCAGTATCTGCATACGCACGGTATTGCCAATAATTACCAACAAGGCTAGGGCCAGTAAGGCGGCAATAAATAATATAATTTTGGTGCCTAGCGCTAATATGGTGGATAAACGTTTTGCCCATTCTGAATTTAATACTGCCTGATCTACCCCTGGAATTCCTTGCAATTCATTTTTAAGGGCTTCAAGTGTTGCTGGGTCAGCAGATTTTGCCTGAATAAAAAAAGCATCAGGTAATGGATTTTTTGTGAGCTGACTCACTTCATTATCAATTTTATTAGACTCAGCTTTAGCTTTTAGCTCTTTCCAAGCTTGATCTTTAGTGACTAAATGATATTGTTTGATAGCAGTATTTTTTGCTAAAGCGGCCTCAATTTCTGAGGCTACATTAGAATTTGCATCGAGTTTAAGAAAAAGACTAATCTCCGTTTCATCTTGCATATGATTACTTAGCTTGGATAAATGGTCCACCCCCATATAGAACAGGCCAGGCACAGACATAGCGACAGCAATGACTAAGCTAATCATAAAGGTAGATAATTTATTGTAGTGCATGCGAGTGAGTACCAGCTTGATGGCTTGCACATGCTGATTGAGCCAGTTAATCATACTATTGATGTCCACTTTGTATAAATTCGACAGGCTTTAGTTGGCCATGGTCTAGATGCAGTACCCGATTGTGTGAAGCGCTCATACCAAGCGCATCATGTGTGGCCACAATCACGGTGACACCCACTTGATGAAAAGCTTGGAAAATTCCCATAATCTCTGCCGCATAACTTGAATCTAAGTTACCAGTGGGTTCATCTGCAATTAATATGGATGGCCGACTTACCACTGCGCGTGCAATGGCTAAGCGTTGTTGTTCACCGCCAGATAAAGTAATTGGCATGGCTTTTTCTTTATGCAATAAGCCCACTTTATCTAAAGCAGCACGCACACGCTTTGCCGCATCAAGCCCTGTAATGTCATTGATGTGTAAGGGCAAGATGACATTTTCAAAGCAATTACGGTCGTACAATAATTTGTGGTCTTGAAAAATTAAACCGAATCTGCGGCGCATGTAAGGAATGGCAGAAGGTTTAAGTTGGCTAATATTTTGATTGGCGATGAGTACTGTGCCACTAGTGGGTCGTTCAATGGCTGCAATCAGTTTCAGTAGCGTACTTTTACCTGCGCCAGAATGGCCGGTGACAAATACCATTTCGCCAGCTTCAATAGTAAAGCTGACGTTGGTTAAGGCTTCGTTGCTACCAGGGTAGCGCTTAGTGACATGGTCAAATTTAATCATTATTTGGATTATATCGCTAAATATGCTCAGGGTTTAAAAATGCTGAGCGGTTAGATTTGTAGGGCAAGTGAGCTAAAGCGGCTTAATCGATCATCGCATCAATAAACTCACTGGCATTAAAGGGTCGCAAATCATCAATCGCTTCACCGATGCCGATGTAACGTATTGGAATGGGCCGTGCTTCAGCAATGGCAGCAATGACCCCACCTTTGGCGGTACCATCCAATTTACTTAACACCAAACCAGTAACGCCTAGTGCATCATCAAAGGTCTTGACTTGTGACACTGCGTTTTGTCCGGTATTGGCGTCTAGTACCAACAACACCTCATGGGGTGCACCCGGTAGCGCTTTGTCCATGACGCGTTTTACTTTGGCAATTTCGTCCATTAAATGCATTTGTGTGGGCAGGCGACCCGCAGTATCGGCCAATACAATGTCTATATTTTTTGCGATGGCTGAATTAATGGCATCAAACATTACTGCGGCTGCATCGCCACTCGTTTGTGAGACCACATGTACGTTATTGCGCTCACCCCATATTTGTAGTTGCTCGCGTGCGGCCGCTCTAAAAGTGTCTCCAGCGGCGATTAAAACCGATTTACCCTCTGCCTGAAATGCGTAAGCTAATTTACCTATGCTGGTGGTTTTACCTGCGCCATTGACGCCAGCTAACATGATGACGAATGGTTTATGACCGCTGGTATCTAAAGGTTTTTGTAGTGGGGTGAGTAAGTCAGACATCGCCTCTTTTAAGGCTGCTTTGAGTTGTACGGTATCGTCTAAACTTTGGGCTTTAACACGATTTTTGATGTCGGTAAGTAAGTTTTTTGTGGCATTCACGCCTACGTCTGAAGTAATGAGGATGGTTTCTAATTCTTCGTAAACTTCTGCATCAATTTTGCCGCCACCAAACAGGCCAGCAAGTTGGTTGCCTAATTGTTTGCGTGTTTTGCTGAGGCTTTGTTTAAGACGTTCGCCCCAAGATTGACTTTGATCTGACGGCGCTGCGGCGTCTATTTCAGTCGCCTGCTCCGGATTGGGGGATTTATTTTTTTTGAAAAAATCAAACATAGCTACTCTAATATTCGTACAGATTTGATAGGCGTTATTTTATCTTAATTTATACATATAATTATTTTAAATAATAACGAATAGGCATCTCTACCGCCGATGAATGTACTGAACTAAGGCTTAGGCAACCAGTCAGATAAGTTGATTAGAATGATGCCAACTCAAGGCGCTTAGCCGCGCTATAATTCGAGCTGTTTTAAAGTTAGACTTAAACAAGAATATGGAGAAGTATAAGGTGCGTATCAAAAGCTTATTAATTTTAATATTGGCTATGCCAATCAGTGTGTTTGCTGCAGCGTCTATTCAAGAGTTTAAGCTTAATAATGGCTTGAAACTCATTGTGCAAGAAGATCATCGCTCACCAGTTGTGGTGTCACAAGTTTGGTATCGTGCCGGCAGTATCGATGAAGTGAATGGTAAAACTGGGGTGGCGCATGTACTAGAACACATGATGTTCAAAGGCACAAAGAAAGTGAAGGCCGGTCAGTTTTCACGCTTAATTGCTGCTGCTGGGGGTAAAGAAAATGCCTTTACCAGTAGTGATTACACTTGTTATTTTCAGCAACTTGAGAAATCTCAATTGCCCTTGTCTTTTGAATTAGAAGCTGACCGTATGGCTAATTTGCAATTAACCAAAGAAGACTTCGACAAAGAAATTAAAGTGGTGATGGAAGAACGTCGCTGGCGGACGGATGACAAACCTCAATCGATGGTGAATGAAGCTTTTCAAGGGATGGTTTACCGAGCACACCCATACGCACGGCCAGTCATTGGTTTTATGAACGATCTTGAGAATATGACTGATGAAGACGCGCGTGAATGGTACAACCATTGGTATGCGCCTAACAATGCGACTGTAGTGGTGGTGGGCGACGTGCAGGCGAGTGAGGTGTATAAGTTAGCGCAACAATATTTTGGCAAACTTTCAGCAAAGACGTTGCCCACACGCAAACCGCAAGTCGAGCCGCCGCAAATTGGCGAGCGCCGCTTGGTGGTAAAAGCGCCGGCTAAGCAAGCTTATTTGTTGATGGGCTATCATGTGCCTGCTTTAGTAGACGCCGAAAAAGATTGGGAGCCCTACGCATTAGAAGTGTTGGCAGGCGTGCTAAGCGGTAACCCAGCGGCGCGACTTAATCAAAAACTGGTACGTGAAACTCAGTTGGCGGTCGACGTAAGTGCCGGCTACGACATTATGTCGCGCGGACGATTAAGTTTATTTGAGCTTGATGGTACGCCTAGTGAAGGTAAAACAGTGGTTGAGCTTGAAGCCGCATTATTACAGCAGATTGAAAAAATTAAAGCGTCTGGCGTGACAACGCAAGAATTAGACCGTGTAAAAGCGGCGGTGATTGCTGCGGACGTCTATCAGCGTGACTCCATGTTTTATCAAGCAATGCAAATAGGTACTGTTGAAAGTATTGGATTTTCATGGAAAATTTTAGATGATTATTCTAATAAGTTAAGAGCAGTCACAGCAGAACAAGTACAAGCCGTGGCTAAAAAGTACTTGTTAGAAGACAATTTAACCATTGCCACTTTAGATCCGCAGCCTATTGACCCCAATGCACAGCCCAAAGGTAAGCCGCATGTGCATTAAGCTTAAAAGCCCCTGAGCTAGTCGAATGGTAGGTATGTTTAATTGCTAATTTCAAGGTATTTCAATAATGAATCTTAAATGCATCACAAAAATATTAGTACTTCATCTAATGCTTTCTCTTTTTTCACTCAGTGCTCAAGCTGCTGTCAAAATTCAGCAGTGGCAGACTAGTTCAGGCGCTGAAGTTTACTTTGTAGAAAATCATGATTTACCCATTGTCGATTTGAGTGTGAATTTTGCTGCGGGTAGCGTACATGATACGGTAGAAAAATCTGGCTTAGCTGGCATTACTAGATACATGATGTCATTGGGCGCAGCTGGCATGACTGACGAGCAGATTGCGAACAATATGGCAGATATTGGTGCCATTTTGGGTGGCGATTTTGATGGTGATCGAGCAGCGTTTAAATTGCGTACACTAAGTAGTGCGCGTGAACAAAATCAGGCGCTTGATGTATTTGTCAAAATTTTACAAAAGCCAGACTTTCCAGAAGCTGTTTTGATCCGTGAAAAAGCACGCATTATTTCAGGCTTGCAAGAATCCGCTACTCAGCCTGAAAGTATCTCAAGCAAAGCCTTTATGTCAGGGCTTTACGGCACACACCCATATAGCTTGGAAGAGAGTGGTGAAGTGGATAGTGTTGCCAAAATAAAACGTCAAGATTTACAAGATTTTTATAGTCGATATTACAGTGCGAAGGGTGCAGTCATTGCCATGATGGGCGATCTCACTAGAGAACAAGCCAATGTCATTGCGGAAAATATTTCTAGTGGTATGCCAAAGGCCACAGCGGTCGTAGCAATTCCACCCGTGACTTATCCGACGCAAGCTATTGAAAAACGTATTGTTCATCCGGCATCGCAATCACATATTTTGCTAGGCTACCCGGGTATTAAACGGGGTGATCCAGACTTATTCCCCTTATATTTGGGTAACTACATTTTAGGCGGTGGTGGCTTTGTTTCTCGTTTGACTGAAGAAGTGCGTGAAAAACGTGGTTTGGTTTATAGCGTGTATAGCTACTTTATGCCAATGGCTGATTTAGGACCATTCCAAATAGGCTTGCAAACTAAAAAAGATCAAGCTGAAGATGCACTCAAATTGGTGCGTGAAACTTTAAACAAATTTCTCAAAGATGGCGTTACTGAAGCTGAACTAAAGGCAGCAAAAGCCAATATTATTGGCGGCTTTCCGATGCGTATAGACAGCAATAGTAAGATTTTAGATTACTTGGCCTTGATAGGTTTTTATAAGTTGCCACTTAGTTATTTAGATGACTACAACAAAAAAGTGGCGAACGTGACTACTGCGCAAATTAAAGACGCGTTTAATCGTCGCATTAAGCCGGAGAATTTTGTTACAGTGATAGTGGGTGACCCGAGCGCTCCATAACAATAACACCAGACTATAAAGGCTTAGATTCAATTTTGGCAAAAGTGACAGAAAAAAAGCTGAACACGATACGTATCAATGCAGGCGAGTGGCGTAGCCGTTTAATTAAGTTCCCTGATGCAGAAGGTTTACGGCCTACCCCAGAGCGGGTTAGACAGACGGTATTTAATTGGCTGGGGCAGGATTTAACCGGCCTTAATTGCTTAGATTTATTTTCTGGTACTGGTGTCATGGGCTTTGAGGCTTTATCCCGAGGGGCTGTCGCGGTAACGTTGGTAGAGAAGTCTTCGCCAGCGTACAAGGCATTAATCAGTAACAAGCAGCTCTTGGAAGCAGACAAAGCAAACATTCTGCATCAAGATGCTTTGCAATTTTTAATCCAAAATACGTTAAAATTCAATATTATTTTTTTAGACCCGCCTTACAATCAGGAATGGCTGCCTAAAGTGTTGCCTCTGATAGCAACGCATTTGCATGCGGAGGGCTTAGTTTACGTTGAAGCTGAGTATGCCCTAGATGAATCTCAGCTAAATGCAAGCGCTGAGTTTATGGACAATTGGCAAATCGTCAAACAAAACAAAGCAGGTAATGTTTTTTACCACTTACTAAAAGCTCAAAAAAATTGATAGGGAATCGAGATGACTAAAAATCGTGTAGCAGTTTACCCTGGCACATTTGACCCCATCACCTTAGGACATGAGGATATAGTGCGCCGTGCCTCAGATTTGTTTGATGAAGTGATTGTCGCTGTTGCGGATAGCACCAATAAAAATACACTGTTTACTTTGGATGAACGTGTCGCCCTAGCCAAAGGGGTGTTTGGCAACGCCAGTAATATTAAAGTAGTGGGATTTAGTGGCTTGCTTATGCAGTTCGTGCAAGATCAAGGTGCAAAAATGGTTGTTCGTGGCTTGCGTGCAGCTTCAGACTTTGAATATGAGTTTCAACTGGCAGGCATGAACCGTAAACTCTACCCACAATTTGAAACTTTATTTTTAACGCCATCTGAACAGTTTATGTTTATTTCATCTAGCTTGGTGCGTGAGGTGGCGGTGTTGGGGGGTGACGTGCAAGCGTTTGTTTCTCCAACAGTGAATCATGCAATTAAACAAAAGCGAGGGCGCTGATTTTGGCATTAATGATTACCGATGAGTGCATCAATTGCGACGTGTGTGAACCAGCCTGCCCAAATAATGCCATTTTTCAGGGCGAAGAGATTTACGAAATCAACCCTAATTTATGCACCGAATGTGTGGGACACTACGATAAGCCACAGTGTCAGGAAGTTTGCCCGATAGATTGCATTCCATTTAATCCAAACGTGGTTGAAAATAAAGAGCAGCTACTCGAAAAATACTATCAATTAACTGCAGCTAAATAACGGGGATTTAATATGCGTATGTTACACACCATGCTTCGCGTAGGTAATATGGAGCGGTCAATACAGTTTTATACTGAAATTCTTGGCATGAAGGTCTTACGTCAACATGATTTTCCTGAAGGGCAATTCAGTTTAGCCTTTGTGGGTTATGGTGATGAAGCAACACATACTGTGTTAGAGCTTACTTATAACTATGGTGTAGAAAGCTATGATATGGGTAAGGCTTATGGTCATGTAGCGCTAGAAGTGGATGATGCTTATCAAGCTTGTGAGGCGGTTAGAAGATCTGGTGGCAAAGTGGTCCGTGAAGCTGGGCCTATGCTACATGGCACCACGGTGATTGCTTTTGTTGAAGACCCAGATGGCTATAAAGTCGAGTTTATTCAAGCAGGTACTTATTAAGCAAAATTGAATCTTAATGTGATGACTTGGTTTTTATACCTTTTGGAATGTAACAATGGCGCTTATTACGCTGGTATCACCAATAATTTAGAATCTCGCTTCGCCGCCCATGTAACAGGTAAAGGTGCTCGTTACACACGCGCCAACCCGCCGATAAAGATTATTGCCTCAAAATCCTACCAAGACCGTTCAACCGCAAGCGTTGCCGAAGCGCACTTAAAAAGCCTACCTAGGCATAAGAAGTTACAGTATTTTGACCAGTGAATTAATGAAGGCTGTACAAGCTGCACTAGCAGGCGATTGGCATGCCGCACATCATATTGCACAGAAATACCACGACCCTAGTGCTAACTGGCTACATGCAGTACTGCATAAAATTGAAGGGGACGAATGGAATAGTAAGTACTGGTACGCAAAAACCACAGCCATGAAATATGAGACGTTCAGTGATGCTGATATAGAGCTAAAGGCAATTCAGGTGAGCTTAGACAATGAATAAAGGCTGACTCATTTTGAGTTGAGTCAGCCTTTATTGAATGCGCAATTATTCAAAAAAATCTTTAACTTTATTCATCCAAGATTTATTGCGTGGACTGTGTTTACCAGAATCTGCTTGAGTACTTGTTTCAAATTCACGTAACAACTCTTTTTGTTTTTCGGTGAGTTTAACGGGCGTTTCAACCACTACATGTACCATCAAATCGCCATGCTCGGATTGGCGTAGTGGCTTAATGCCTTTACCACGCAATCTAAAGACACCACCCGTTTGAGTTTCAGCTGGAATTTTCATTTTAGCTGAGCCGCCTAGCGTAGGCACTTCAATCTCACCACCTAGGGCTGCTGTGCTAAAACTAATAGGCATCTCGCAATGTAAATTACCGCCTTCACGTTGGAAAATGGCATGTTCTTTAAGATGGATCACTACATACAAATCACCTGTTGGACCGCCATTAACCCCAGCTTCACCTTCACCACTAAGTCTAATTCTATCGCCTTCATCAACCCCTGCAGGAATTTTAACGGATAGTGTTTTGTTTTGTTTAAGGCGTCCTGCACCGTTACAGGTTGGGCAAGGATCCTTGACCATTTTGCCGTTACCATGACATTTTGGACAGGTTTGCTGTACCGAGAAAAATCCTTGCTGCATACGTACTTGGCCATGGCCAGCACAGGTTGTACAAGTTACGGGTTGTGTGCCGGGACGTGCACCAGAGCCTTTGCAAGTTTCGCAGGTCGCTTGTACTGGGATGCGGATTTTGGTTTCCGTACCTTTTGCAGCGTCTTCTAAAGATACTTCCATGTTGTAACGTAAATCAGCGCCACGATAAACCTTATTTGCTTGGCCACCAGCGCGGCCACCACCAAAAATATCACCAAAAATATCACCAAACGCGTCGCCAAAACCTGCGCCACTAAAGCCGCCGGCCCCACCGCCTTGCTCAACTCCAGCATGGCCATATTGATCATAGGCTGCTCGTTTTTGATCATCACTTAACATTTCATAGGCTTCTTTCGCCTCTTTAAAATGCTCCTCCGCATTCGGATTGTCCGGATTGCGATCAGGGTGAAATTTCATCGCTAATTTGCGATAAGATTTTTTAATTTCTTCTTCGGTAGCGTCTTTATTAACGCCTAATACTTCGTAATAATCTTTTTTGCTTGCCATAATTTAGTCGCTAGTTTTTAGTCGTTAGTTGGTAGTTGTACTTTAGCCATTAGTTATTAGCGCAAAAGTCGCTAGCACCTGATAGGATGCTAACGACTAGCGACTACATACTAACGACGACCTTTTAGTCTTTTTTCACTTCTTCAAATTCAGCATCGACTACATCACCATCCACCGTTTTTTCGCCTTCTGGTTGAGCTGATTCGGTATTGGCTTGCGCTTGTTGCTCAGCGTAAACTTTCTCACCTAGTTTTTGAGAAGCTTCAGTTAAAGCGGTAGTTTTGGCTTCAATCGCGTCTTTATCATCTGATTGCAAGACATCTTCAACGTCTTTAATGGCCGTTTCAATGGCTTCTTTTTCAGCAGCATCTAACTTATCACCATGCTCACTCAATGATTTTTTTACAGAGTGCACCATGCCATCAGCAGCATTGCGCGCATCGACTAATTCGCGATATTTCTTGTCTTCATCTGCGTATTTAATCGCATCTTCTTCCATTTGCTGAATTTCAGCTTCGCTGAGACCGCTATTGGCTTTGATGGTAATTTTATTTTCTTTACCTGTTGCTTTATCTTTTGCGCTCACGTGCAAGATACCGTTAGCATCAATGTCAAAGGTCACTTCAATCTGTGGCATACCACGTGGTGCTGGTGGGATATCGCTTAAATTAAATTGGCCAAGTGATTTATTTGCCGCCGCCTTTTCACGCTCACCTTGCAATACTTGAATTGTGACTGCATTTTGGTTGTCATCAGCGGTTGAAAAAGTTTGCGATGCTTTAGTAGGAATCGTCGTATTTTTCTTAATCACTTTCGTCATTACGCCGCCAAGTGTTTCGATGCCAAGTGATAATGGCGTTACATCAAGTAATAGCACATCCTTCACATCACCTTTTAACACGCCACCTTGAATAGCAGCGCCGACAGCTACCGCTTCATCTGGGTTCACGTCTTTACGTGGCTCTTTACCAAAAATCTCTTTCACTTTTTCTTGCACTTTAGGCATACGGCTTTGACCGCCGACTAAAATGACATCAGTAATATCGTCAATTGAAACGCCAGCATCTTTAATGGCTACACGGCAAGGCGCCATGGTGCGCTCAATTAAGTCTTCCACTAAAGATTCTAATTTTGTGCGAGTGATTTTAACCACTAGGTGTTTAGGACCAGTGGCATCAGCAGTAATGTAAGGTAAGTTAACTTCAGTTTGTGTTGCACCAGATAGTTCAATCTTCGCTTTTTCAGCCGCTTCTTTTAAGCGCTGTTTCGCTAATAAATCGTTGCGTAAATCTAAGCCGCCGTTATCTTTCTTGAACTCATCTGCTAAAAAGTCAATTAAACGATTATCAAAGTCTTCACCACCTAAGAACGTGTCACCGTTAGTTGAAAGCACTTCAAACTGATGCTCGCCATCAATGCTTGAAATTTCAATAATAGAAACGTCAAATGTACCGCCACCTAAGTCGTACACAGCAATTTTACGATCGCCTTCTTGTTTGTCTAAACCAAACGCCAGTGCAGCAGCAGTAGGCTCGTTAATAATGCGTTTAACATCTAAACCAGCAATACGGCCAGCATCTTTAGTTGCTTGACGTTGACTATCATTAAAGTACGCAGGCACGGTAATGACCGCTTCTGTCACTTCTTCGCCTAAGTAATCTTCGGCAGTTTTTTTCATTTTACGTAATACTTCAGCTGAAATTTGTGGTGGTGCCATTTTTACGCCACGCACTTCAACCCATGCATCGCCGTTATCAGCTTTTGCAATAGTGTAGGGCATTAGGCCAATATCTTTTTGCACTTCTTTTTCATCAAAACGACGACCAATTAGACGCTTAACTGCGTAAAGCGTATTTTTTGGGTTGGTCACTGCCTGACGTTTTGCCGGAGCACCCGCTAAAATTTCACCATCTTCTTGGTAAGCAATAATAGAAGGCGTAGTGCGTGTACCTTCAGAGTTTTCTATCACACGTGGTTTGCCGCCTTCCATCACGGCTACGCATGAGTTTGTTGTACCTAAGTCAATACCAATAATTTTTCCCATAATTCCTATTCCTTTTTAAAATCTAGTTAGTCTCATATGAATGTGAATAACAACAGAACGCTTGATTGAGCGGGAGCTGTTTTTATTTCATTCGGACTTATTTAAAATCCATGTCTTGTTAATGGAGATTGTTCACAATATTTCAAGTAGTCGTTTGCAATTGATTGAAAATTACTTAGCCACCATCACTAAAGCTGGGCGCAATACACGATCATTCAGCGTATAACCCTTTTGTAAAACCACCGTGACTGTATTAGGTTCGCCACTATTTTCTAGCATACTGATGGCTTGATGCTTGTTTGGATCAAACTTTTCACCGACTGGGTTTATTTCTGCAATGTTGAATTTATCAAATACCGCACCCAGTTGCTTGGCGGTAATGTCTACGCCATCTTTGTAACTTTGTACTTCGGTGGCTTCGATGAGCAATGCCGCGTCTAAACTGTCTTTAACGGCTAACAATTCATTAGAGAACTTCTCTAATGCAAATTTACGTGCTTTTTCAATATCATCCATCGCACGACGGCGAATATTTTCACCATCCGCTTTGACATATAACACGGCTGCTTGCGCTTCAGCGAGTTGCACTTCTAGGTCTGCGATGCGTATAGATGGGTCAATTGATTCGTTAGCAGCGGTCTCGCTAGTGTTGTCAATTTTGGGTTCTTGATTGTATTCGGTCATGAAGCATCCTCAATTATTTTATACAGTGTTTCATTGATGGGGGCTGCTTGCAAAATCTCAAGCTAGAAATATAAAAATAGTTAATTAATTTTTGAGCGTTAAAATTAGGCTGTTGCGGTGTTAGGGCATGAATTGAAGTGATGCTGTACGTCAGTTAGCTAATCACGAGCTTTATAGCGGTCATATCCCCATAAATATTGGGTTGGGCATTGCATGACAGTACGTTCAATTTCGGTATTAAGTAGCGTGGGTGTATTGATGCCACCATCGGCAATTGGTCGTATATGAATATCGTAGCCACGACCATAACTTAAGCGTTCGCCAAATACCATAAGTACTTGCGCACCGGTTTTTTTCGCTAATTTTGATACCAACGTCATGGTGTAAGCGGGCCTTCCAAAAAATGGCGCCCATTCACCTTCACCCTCAAGGGGCGCTTGGTCGGGCAACATGCCAATTGCTTCGCCACGTTTAATGGCTTGTAACAGTTGCTTTACGCCATGAATGTTTGCTTGTGCCAAAATAATTTTGCCACGTTTTCGGCCCATGTTCATTAAAGGTAACATCCAGGCATGTCTTGGCGGACGGTAAAGTACAGTGACTGGGTGGCGTGTTGCAACATACAGTGAGGTAATTTCAAAACAACCCATATGTGGGGTTAGAAAAATAATACCCTTACCGCTAGCTAAGCCAGCTTCAATGTGGTTCCAGCCATCAAAGCTTCGTACGAGTGATAACTGCCGTTTGTCATTACGAAACCAAATAGCCAAGGTCTCTAATAGCGCCTTGCCGGATTCGCCAATATTTTGCCGCAATGCTCGCTTAAACTCAGTTTCGTCTTGGTAAATGCCGCTGGATTGCAAATTTATTTTGGTAAGCCGTGCGTATTTTAGCGAGAGAATAGAGCCGATCCAGCCTAAGCAAACACCCAAACCATGCACTGCCGGCAATGGTAAAAGACTAAATGCAGCTAGCAGTAAACGTAGCAGGTTAAATTTAAAAGGACTCATAAGGTTCGATTATAGCGGACTATGCTATATTGCAGTGTCACACTTCTGAGTTTTAATCGGTGTTTGTTATGGATTACAACGGTTGATTTAATTACAGATTGCATCATAAAATGAACTGATAAACTTTGTGGAATACCTCACAGAAGTTAATGGGTATAGCAATAATCTCTCTTGCTCAAGACGCTTAAACTAGGAATAATTATGACTGAACGACCTATTATCATTGGGATTATTGGGCTGGGGTATGTTGGCTTGCCACTTGCAGTTGAGTTTGGCAAACACTTTAAAACAATTGGCTTTGACATTAACCAAGCGAGGGTTGCAGAGCTTATTGGGGGCCATGACTCAACATTAGAAACGAGTGACGATGAGTTGGTTGATGCCAAGAATCTTAGTTATACATTAACGTCTTCAGATCTAGCGGAGTGCAATGTTTACATTATTACTGTTCCGACACCAATAGACATCCATAAGCGTCCTGATTTAATACCACTTAGAAAATCTAGTGAGACGGTAGGTAAGTTATTGTCAGCGAACGACACGGTTATTTACGAATCAACCGTTTATCCAGGTACAACTGAAGAGGTTTGTGTCCCTATTCTTGAGCAGTTCTCACAGCTTAAATTTAATCAAGATTTTTTTGTAGGTTATAGCCCTGAACGTATTAACCCAGGAGATAAGACGCATCGCTTGGCTACTATTTTAAAAGTCACCTCTGGGTCAAATGCAAAAACGGCAGATTTTGTTGATAATTTATATCAGAATATTATTACCGCTGGCACTTACAAGGCAGAATCGATTAAAGTGGCTGAAGCAGCTAAAGTCATTGAAAACACTCAGCGTGATATTAATATTGCGCTTATCAACGAACTTGCACTTATTTTTAATAAGCTCAATATTAGTACAGAAGCGGTGCTGAATGCCGCAGGCACAAAGTGGAATTTTTTACCATTCCGCCCTGGACTGGTTGGCGGTCATTGTATTGGCGTTGATCCCTATTATCTTACTCATAAGGCGCAAGAGATTGGCTACCATCCAGATATGATATTGGCCGGTCGTCGTTTGAATGATGGGATGGGTACTCATGTAGCCCAACAGGTGATTCAGCTCATGTTAAAAAATAAACAGCATATTATCGATGCTAAAATTTTAATGTTAGGGCTTACTTTTAAAGAGAATTGTCCGGATATTCGCAATACTCGTATTACCGATATTATTGATGAATTAACGGCTTACAATGCACAGGTTGATGTTTATGACCCTTGGGTTAAGAAAGAAGATGCTCGTCATGAATTAGCTGTTAATCTTGTCGAAACGCCAGCGTCTAATTACTACGATGCAATCATTATTGGCGTTGCGCATAATGAGTTTAAAGCTATGGGTATTGATACGATACGTAAAATGGGTAAAGCCAATGTGATTATTTATGATGTTAAATATTTATTCCGTGCTGACCAAGTGGATGGTCGATTGTAGTTATTGCTATTGTGAGCAACGCAACACATATTTGGATAGTCAATGATGGTAAACCCGGCCATATCAATCAGTCATTAGGTTTGGTTGAAGCCCTACAGCGCAAGGTTCCAACCCTAACATGGCAGGAAGTACCAATCATGAAGGCATGGCAAGCAGTTAGGTATGCTTGGAAGCAGAGGCAAAAAAAAGCTTTACCAAAATTCATTGTAAGTGCAGGGCATCACACGCATTTTACTTTATTAATTCTCGCCAAAATAATGCAGGTTCCTGCCATTGTTTTGATGAAGCCATCGCTACCACTTAGTTGGTTTGATCTGTGTATTATCCCTGAGCATGATGGCCCCCTAGCACGCCACAATGTTATCGAATCAATTGGCCCTCTCAATAGAATGCAGCCAGCGCAAAAAGAAGCAGATAGTAAGCTGATATTAGTTGGCGGGCCATCCAAGCATTTTGATTGGAGTGATGAACGGTTGTTTGTTCAAGTTGAAAATATAATCCAGCAAAATAATGGCCATTGGACAATTGCTACATCAAGGCGAACACCACTCAAGACAGTTGTTTCATTAAAGGCGCTGGCTAATGTGACGGTAGTACTTGCATCAGAAAAGAATGCCAATTGGTTGCCCTCCATGCTGGCAAAAACGGAAAATTGTTGGGTTACACAAGACAGTATGTCCATGATTTATGAGGCACTTACTGCCGGCTGTAACGTTAAGCTATTGGCGGTGCCTTACCATCATAAAAATCGCCTTATTCTTGGTATTGAAAAATTACAAGTAGCAGGGTATCTTGGCGCATTAAATGACCCGGTAATGAAGTTGGCTGAGGCCGACCGCTGCGCTGAGATCGTTGAACAAAGGTTTTTGTGATGAAAGTGGTGCAAGTTTTACCAGCACTTGATGGTGGCGGAGTAGAAAAAGGTACCTTAGAAATTGCGCAGGCACTAGTACAAGCAGGGCATGAGTCTATCGTCATTTCAGCGGGTGGCCGCATGGTAGAAAAACTTACAGCGCAAGGAAGTCAGCATGTTGATTGGGATCTAGGTAAAAAGTCTTTACTTACTTTCCGTCATATTTTTACTATTCGGCGCTGGCTTAAGCAGACTCGCCCAGACATATTGCATCTTCGCTCACGTATGCCGGCTTGGGTTATGTATTTGGCATGGCGAGGACTTCCGGCAGATGATAGGCCGCATTTAGTGACCACAGTTCACGGATTGTATTCCGTTTCTAAGTACAGCGAAATTATGTGTAAGGGTGAGCGGGTTATCGCGGTGTCTGAAACAGTGCGAGAGTACATAAAAAATAGCTACCCCAGTACCAACCCATCACATATTAAACTCATTTATCGCGGCGTAGACCCCGTTGAATTTCCTTATAGTTACCAGCCACCCATGGCGTGGGTTCAGCAATGGCAGCAAGATTTCCCTCAGCTTGAGGGCAAGAAAATATTAACCCTACCAGGCCGATTAACCCGTTTGAAAGGCCACCATGATTTTATTGAGCTCATCATCAAACTCAAGCAAGCGGGACATAAAATACATGGGTTGATTGTGGGGGGCGAGGATCCTAAGCGACGCAAGTATGCCGAAGAACTTCGTCATCGCATTCACCTAGAAGGCCTCGGCGATGTGATTACTTTTACAGGCAACCGAACTGATATTCGAGAAATATATGCGATATCCGATATCGTACTGTCACTATCCACTAAACCAGAATCTTTTGGCCGCACCGTGCTAGAAGCGCTGACTATGGGTGTGCCAGTAGTAGGGTATGACCATGGCGGTGTGGGAGAAATTTTATCTACGCTTTATCCGCAAGGCAAGGCTAGTCTTCATTCAACAGCCTCATTGCTCTCAGCAGTTATGCCTATTCTTTCATCTTATACTGCTGAAAAAATCACCCAAACCACTCATTCAATGACCTTGTCAGCTATGTGTAAACAGACTATAGATCTTTACGAAGAAATTTATACGAGGGCACTTTGAAGAAGTGAAGCCAACTGTTGTTTTATGACTTCGTTGGAAAAGTACTGTTTATAACTTTGGATAACATTTTTTTGCCCTTGTATGACTAAATCGGGTCGCTCGGCTAATTTCTTCACCATTTCAGCTAAAGAAAGCGCGTCGTTTGCAGGTACAAAAAAAATGCCAGATTCATTATTCTGCCTTAATAATAGGGGATAGACTTCAGATGTACTTGTTATGACGGGTCTAGCGCAAGACATTGCTTGATATACCTTATTGGGAATAACCCTCTGTGTTTTTTCTGTTGAACCAAATATCCCTAAACATATATCGGCATTTGAAATCCATTGAGGTAAATCAGTGTAAGGAACCCAGTCAGTAAAATGTACATTATTTAATCCTTGTAAGCTATTCTGTATATTTTTACGTAAAGGACCATCTCCTATAAAATGCCATTGAACCTCAGGTCCTTGATAGAGTTGGATTGCCCGTGCAATTATTTCAGGCCCTTGTAAGGCAATATAGCTCCCATAAAATAAAATTCGTAATGGGTGGTTTGATAAGCAATTGTCTTGAGCGGTAAATAAAGATTCCTCGGCACCTACTGGCAGTACGAAGATTTTATTTGAGCTAATGTGCATAGTGGATGCATAAAATGCAGCATGTTGCTCAGTATCTGCTACAACATAGTCTGCGGATTGGAATAGAGCTTGCTCCCACTTCAATAGTTTTTTTGCTTGATTGCTTTCTTTGGAAAATTTCTTTCGCTCCCAAACTTGTTTGTCATAAGCGCTTATGAGGGGGTCAAAAATTAAAGGGATTCTAGTTCTCTTTGCCCAGCGATACGCCGCAAGAAGATCGCGTTGCCGAAAACAAGGAACCCAAACTAAATCTACTGGTGGGACTTGCCTAATGTAAGCCTCAACATCGCCAAGTGCGCCTATTCGAGGGTTGAAGTCGATGATTTCCCAGTTTAGGGATAGAAATAGTTTCCGAAGAATACGGTTTCTAGAATAGTCCGCATCAAAACGTCCCCACCATAAAACTTTTTTAGTCATGAACTCTTAGCTTTAGCCGTGGGTTGTTTGGCTTCAATCTCGGCAAGATAATACAAGATAGTCATAGCAACGACCGGAAACCACCAAAATGAAAATAGGAGTGGCATGGATTGAATAGGGAAAAATATCAGTATAAGTATTTGCAACCATGGAATCGCCCACATGTTTTTATTAACGCTTTTTGCCCCCCATTTATAGATTAACCAGATGAAAGTAAGTAAGCCTATCAGGCCGATAGAGCCGGTTTCGGCGGCGATGGAAATCATTGGATGATGGGCGTGAGAAATGGGATTGGTTTTCTGATTGAAAAAGTTGTCAGGTGTTTTGTACTCGTCGTAAGCATCAGTAAAAGCTTGCGTACCAACACCAATAATTGGATGGGCTAAATACATATTCCAAGCCGTTAGCCAAGCATCTAACCTGTAGGTGGAAGCTTGATTCCATTGACTATAGCTATGCGGAATGCCAGAAAAAGTTTTTAATTTACTTTCTGCAATACCTGAATAATTGCTGGCTAAGATGCCACCAATAAAAACGAGTGGCAATATCATTAATGTTAATTTCACGCGTTTTTTGATAATGATATATAGGCCTATAGCGATTAAGGCAGTGAGCAAGTCTGTTCTTACTCCTGACAACATAATAATAAAGACTACAAATGCTAGATATCCAGGCAGCCATGGCCAATTGAAGGACTCTAATTTTGATAAGATTAAAGGTAGGGTAATCGCAAGAAAAAGGCTTAGTCTTAAATGATAAGCAAACGGCCCGACAATTCGCTCGCCATCTCTTGGGGATATGCCAAATAAATCATACCCTATGATTAATTGAATGAAACCGTCAGCTATCCAAAAAAGACAAACGGCTAGTAGCATATTAAACAGTAGTTTTTTGTCTACATGCTTATCTATTAGGTAAAGTAAGCCTGCTGCAAAAGGTATAAAAAAAGGTAGCGCAATGATGAGCTTTGCTGATGCCTGATGATTGTAGCTACCTATTAAAGAGAGTGCGGCTGGAATCCAGAATAGGGCTAATAGAATAGTGAATTTTTTTAGCCTGGCGTCAGTTATTGGAAATAGCTTTTTAGTCACGACAAATAGACCTATTAGCATCAATATGACGGTAGTTAATCGTGGGCCGCCAGCAAAGGGTTGAGCCCAGATAATGGAACTCACCAATGCCGTGGAGAGGTATGTTTTTAGACTATTCATAGTTCTAGCTCATAGAGTTTAGCCTCTTTTAAAAAAGCATAGAAAGCATTAATCATGCTGCCGATAAAGCCGCGGCGACCGTTTAAAAAATTTCGACGTAGAAAGTAAGATTTTATAAACATCAGTGGGAATATAAATAGTAATTTAAGTAGTCCACTGTGCTTACCATGTTCGAATTTATCAAGTGCTTTGCCGCTGGAATATTTATTAGATTTTTCTACTTTGACTTCAATGGACTTTTCACCATAATGGTTGATAAAACCTGTTAGAGGTTTAATTTCCCCAACCACTATGGCGCTTTCATGAAAACGCTCAGTGCCATAGCCGCCCATACTTTTATGAAATAAACGAATGTGACTATTCATTTTTGTTGATGAATGTCCTGGTAAACCCATGAAAAACTCTTGGATAGGAATGGTGGCACCAGTGACATCATTGTTTTGACTGACTAATTCTATAATTTGTTGTTTGAGTTCTGTGGTTAATTCTTCATCCGCATCTAGATTTAGCACCCAATCATGTTTGCACAGTGATTTGGCATATTCCTTTTGCTGAGCCATGCCTTGCCATTCATGATGATATAGACGATTTGTATATTTACTTGCTAATGCCATAGTGTCATCTTGACTGCCGCTATCTACCACGACAATATCATTAAAGCCTTCAACGCTTTTGAGTACGCGATCTATATTGAGTGCCTCATTTTTAACAACTAAAAAAACGCTAATATTATTCATACTCGGTATCTTCCTCGGGTCAAGGCAATGTGAAATTGCACAATATTTGTTTTTCCTAACACTGAAATTCGCTTAATCATGTAGGTGCCAGTTAGCGCTTCTATTCCTTTCTTAACTGTCACTGCACATAAAAAACCTGCATTTTTAACATAATTTTCTGTGCGTTCATTTAATCTGCCATAGGGGTAAGCGAAAGAGTTGCAGGTAACTCCGGTAATAGATTCAACATGTTTTTTTGATTGCATAATTTCATACTGCGCAACGTCATCAGGTGCTTGAGCTAAATTAAGATGCGTCATGGTGTGCGCCCCAAATTCAACGAGACCGGATGCTTGCATTTCTTGGATTTGTTGTTTTGTAAGCTTGTTGATTTTTGGCATATCTGGACAAAGGAAAATGGTCGCCTTGGCATTAAATTCTTTAAGCAGGGGAAACATGTGTGTGTAGTTATCCGCAAATCCATCATCAAAAGTCAGTGCCACCGGTGTTGATGCCGGGTGTTGCCCAGCAATTAACTCAGACATGGTAAAAAACTGATAATGGTTCTTTTTTAAATATTGTAATTGTGCTTTGAAATTAGCGGGCGTTACAACTAAATCAGGATGGCTAATCCCTGCATTGTGATTAATGCTGTGGTACATCAAAATACGAGGGTGAGTTTTAGATGCTTTTGAGCGCCAAAAATTATAATGAGCTGCTAGATAAATAAATCCAACTGTAGCGATAATCAACCATATAGCTAAAATCATATTTAATATCATTCATAAAAATTTACAAGATTTGCCAGTAATTATGCCTTAATTTGCTCATCTGTATTTAGCTATTATCCATTTCAAACCATCATTCG
>CANNEG010000003.1:0-35372 GCA_947503455.1 Betaproteobacteria bacterium | reverse complement strand
ATTGTTAGCTTCTACTAATCGTTTACTATCATACTTAGATAATCCTTTATACTCTTCTACAGGTTCACCAGGAACTAATGGTGTTATCTTAATATGATGCGTTGTATTCTTTAGGTCGTTTAAATATGAGAGCTGGTTAGGATGAAATGACCATAAATAAGACTTCTTTAAATCACCAGACCTAACATCATACTCTTCATAAAGCCATGCTACAGGTTCTTTTTTAGCCATTAGTAAAACACCATCCTTCCTATGTGCGTTTTCTTGCGTTTACCAAACCATTCTTTCTTTGGCGGTATTGAGTCATCATGGAAATATAAAGCATTTGCAACTGGATTTGCATATTTATTACGAACAATCGTATCAATAACCAAAAGTTTAGTTTCCAAATACGCCCTAGTATTAACTTCTGGATGACGTTTATCCGTAACCCCAATAAACTGACCATTAGCATAAACAACAGAGCATACATCACGACCCCAAAGACCACTACGAACCCTATTACGTATAACATTTATAACACCTACCTTTTCTTCTAGTGTTCTATTATTAACTTCATGGTACACAGCAGTTGCATAACACGCTATATCTAATTCTAAGTTATGTATATCCAGTATAAACCTTTAATGATTATCTGGTGTCTAGTAAACCAACACAAGCGTATAATTCTATTATAAATCTAAAAGAAAGGAGAACCGCTATGTGGACATCACCAACAGCAACAGAAATGCGTTTTGGCTTTGAAGTAACAATGTACGTAATGAATAAATAATTAGCCTTTAAGCTAATAAAAAAGGCTGCCGTAAGACAGCCTTTTTTTATATATAAAGCCATTTGTTGGCTTGTAAGTTAAGTCTTAGTCATGAATGTCCTAACTAAGCGTTTTGAAAGATAATTACTTCGTAGAATTGTAGAATTATATGCATATACATGTTTTAGGCGCAGGTGCAGGGGGTGGATTCCCACAATGGAATTGCAATTGTTTTAATTGTGATGGACTGCGTAAAGGCAGTATTAAAGCTACCAAGCGCACGCAATCATCGATCTGCGTGAGTGGCGATGGCATCAATTGGGTGTTATTTAACGCATCACCAGATGTGTTGCAACAAATCCAGGATTTTCCAGCACTACAACCGGCACGAGCAATTCGCGATACAGGTATACAGGCCATTGTATTGATTGATGCACAAATTGATCACACCACAGGTTTGTATATGCTACGTGAAGGTACTGTAAAACGTGAAATTTATTGTACTGATATGGTCTACGGTGACCTAACATCAGGCAACCAAGCTTTGAATATCTTAGGGCACTATTGTGGCATTAATCATCACCAAGTACCCATTGATGGTAAAACTAGCTTTATGATTCCTAATGTGCCTAATCTTAAATTCACCTCAGTTTCGCTTAAAAGCGCGGCACCACCATACTCACCACATCGCAATAACCCTCAGGCTGGCGATACGATAGGTGTATTGATTGAAGAAATTAGCTCCGGTAAAAAATGCTGGTATTCACCAGGCTTGGCAGCAATTGAACCGCATTTGCCAGAGTTAATGAACCAAGCTGATTGTATTATGGTGGATGGTACCTTCTGGACTGATACAGAGATGATGGATTTAGGCTTGATGACTAAAACAGCGCGTAGTATTGGACATAACCCACAATCAGGCACGGGCGGCATGATTGAAGATTTAGATAAATTTGGATTAGACAAAAAAGTACGTAAAGTACTGATTCATATAAATAATACCAATCCTATTTTACGTGAAGATTCTGCCGAACGTGCAGTATTAAATGAACATAAAATTGAAGTCGCCTTTGATGGCATGGATATCATCCTTTAGGAGAGAAAAATGAATGCAATGATAGATAAACAGTTGCCTTGGACACGTGAGGAATTTGAGGCGAAATTACGCGAAAAAGGTAAGGGCTACCATATTTACCATCCTATTCATGTGTTGATGTATGAGGGTAAGCTTACGCAGGCACAAATGCAGGCTTGGGTGGCTAATCGATATTATTATCAAATTGCCATTCCCATGAAAGATGCCGCTATTCTTTCTAATTGCCCTGACCGTGAAATTCGTCGGGGATGGATTCAACGTATTTTTGATCACGATGGTAGTGGTCAAATTGCGGAAGGTGGCGAGGGCGGTATTGAAGCGTGGATACACTTAGGCGCTGCGGTTGGCTTGAGTCGTGAAGATGTGATGTCGCTCAAACTAGTTGCGCCAGGGACCATCTTTGCAGTTGATGCCTATATCAACTTCGCTAAACAACGATCATGGCAAGAGTCTGTTTGCTCTTCACTTACAGAGCTATTTGCACCACATATTCACCAGCAGCGTATTGACTCCTGGCCTGACATGTATCCTTGGATTAATAAAGAAGGGATGCAGTACTTTAAGAATCGTTTAACGCAAGCGCGACGTGATGTCGAACAAGGATTGGCTGTAACGCTAGATTACTTTGGACAAACTCGGGCGCTACAAGAGCGTGCGCTGGAAATATTACAATTTAAGCTTAATGTACTGTGGGTAATGGCTGATGCAATTATGTTGCAAAGTACAGAAATTAAAGTGGAAGGCCGTGATTATTTACGCCAACCAGTGATGAACGTGAGCTAAGAAAACGCAATCATGACCAACAATATACTACAGACTGACATTTACGCACTTGCACCACATCACCGATTTCAGTGGGAAGAAGCGCAACAAAATTATGTGATACTTTTTCCTGAGGGCATGGTCAAACTTCATGGTGGAGCAGGTGAGGTGATTAAGCGGCTAGATGGTAAAGTAAGTGTAGGCGATGTGGTTGTAAATTTAAAAGCGACTTTCCCCGATGCGGCTAATATTGAAGCTGACATTATTGGTATGTTTGAGCTTGCAGTGAATAAAGGTTGGTTGCACAAGATTTAACGGATTAAATGATGCGTAAAAATTTAGGAGTAGCAATATGACGCAAGCCTCTTTAGGTGAATCTGTCGTACAAAAAATAGTACATGTACAGCAAAACAATGGTGTGTCTGCGTCAGCAACACATACCCAGCCACTATGGCTGTTGGCTGAGGTTACTTATCGTTGTCCATTGCACTGCGCTTTCTGTTACAACCCTACTGATTATGATAAACACACGCAAAACGAGCTGACTACAGAGCAATGGATTCAGGCATTGCGTGATGCGCGTAAACTAGGTGCTATTCAACTAGGGATATCGGGAGGAGAGCCATTACTCCGAGACGATATTGAAGATATTGTCATTGAAGCTAAAAAGCTAGGCTATTACAGTAATTTGATAACTTCTGGTGTTGGGTTGACAGAGAAAAGGATTCAAGCTTTTAAGGAAGGTGGTTTAGATCACATTCAGCTTTCTATGCATGATATTACTGAAGAAATTAATAATTTCATCACGAATACTAAGACTTTTGAGTTGAAGAAAAAAGTGGCAGTGATGATTAAAAATCATGGCTACCCCATGGTGCTTAATGTGGTAATTCATCGCTATAACATTGGCCATATGCGAGAGATTTTAGAGATGGCTGAAGCGCTAGGGGCAGATTATATAGAGTTAGCAAATACACAATATTATGGCTGGTCTTTGGTAAATCGTAGTCAATTGATGCCTACTAAGGAGCAAGTTGATGAGGCTGAGGCAATTACTAACGAGTTTAGAGCTAATCCTAACAATAAAATGAAAATTTTCTTTGTAGTCCCAGACTATTTTTCAGATCGTCCAAAAAAATGCATGAATGGTTGGGGGGAAGTGTTCATGATAGTGACGGCTAATGGCGACGTGTTGCCATGCCATTCAGCCCGATCATTACCTAATATGCAGTTTCCGAACGTGCGCGATAGTGGATTAGAGTATGCCTGGAAAGAGTCTCCCGCCTTTAATAAATACCGTGGTGACAGTTGGATGAAAGAGCCTTGTCGTAGTTGTTCTGAAAAAGAAAATGACTTGGGTGGTTGTCGTTGCCAGGCATTTTTATTATCCGGCGATGCAGATGTGGCTGATCCTGTATGCAGTAAATCGCCATTCCGACATTTGATAGACCAAGCCATTGAAGACTCAAAAAATCCAGTGTTGGTAGCGCAGCCCATTGTGTTTCGTAATGATAAGAACTCTAAAAAAATTATTGCAGGTGAGCTCAATGACCGTGTTGAAGGTTTTTATTCTTTGCCGTAATTAAATTATCATGAATTTGCTATAGTATGGTTAAATTGAACGCGCTAAGTAAACTTAGCGCGTTTTTTATTTGAAAGTTTGTTTAGATGGTTAAATCGTCCCCATTGCTTTTATCTGTGGTGCTTGCAAGCCTAGCTGCGCTGGCACCATTTGCAATCGACACCTACCTACCAGCATTTCCTACGTTAGAGGCGGCCTTGCAAGCCACGCCATTGGCGCTTCAACAAAGCCTAACTTTTTATTTATTGCCTTATGCTTTGATGACTTTATGGCACGGGGCTATCTCAGATTCTATAGGGCGTATTGCCACCATAAAATGGGGCTTAGGTGTTTTTGTATTGGCTTCTATAGGCTGTGCTTGTGCCGAAAATGTTGAAACTCTTTGGTTTTTTCGTGTGTTACAAGGTCTTTCCGGTGGCGCGGGTAATGTTGTAGCGCGTGCCATGGTGCGTGATTTATTTGAAGGCCCGCAGGCGCAACGAGTAATGGCTACTGTACAAATGTTGTTCGGCATAGCGCCGGCGGTTGCACCTATTATTGGTGGATTTTTGCTTGGTATTCACTGGCAGGCAATTTTTATATTCTTAGCGTTATATTCAGCAGTGAGCTTGTGGGCTGCTATACGCTACTTGCCGGAAACTATGCCTAAGAGCAACCGTCTACCTTTATCTGCCAAGCAAGTGATAAAAGACTACCGTATTATTTTTGGAGATAAAGAGTTTAATTATGTGGTCTTTGCATTAGGCGCAAATTTCGCTGGTTTTTTTATCTACGTGCTAGCGAGCCCAGTATTTTTGGTTAAGCAACTTGGATTAAGTCAGCATCAATTTGGCTACATGTTTATTCCAACGGTGTGCGGCATGATTTTAGGGTCGTATTTCGCAAAATACGCTGCCGGGAAATATTCTAGACAACTTGTAGTAAAAGTTGCTTTTGCTTGGATGGCGTCTATGGCGATACTAAATTTAGTGATTTGCTTTATATTGCCAGCACAACCGATTTATAACATTTTGCCGATTGCGCTATTTAATATTGGTATGGCCTTGGCGATGCCAATATTATCTATTGCTGCGTTGGATAGGCATCCGAAAATCCGCGGTACAGCCGCATCTGGTCAAGCTTTCATACAGATGCTATTGTCAACAGTTTCAGCGGGTTTGATTGTACCATTGGTTTGGTATGCCCCATCTGGCTTAGCGCTAGCTATGATGGGCTACTTAATATTTAGCTGGCTAATGATACGCAGAAGCCGATTGTGGGATGGAAAGTAAAGTGTCTGCATGTTGTTTGTCAGTATCGCTCGGTGTATAGTGATTTTTAAGTTGCTTGTCATTGAAATGGTTGGATTTTCTTAAGTTCGTAGCATCACGAGTAATGATTATTTAAGTTATATGAGCAAATAATGGGAGAGTATAAGTATGGAACCGTTATCGGATCAATTGAATGAAGATCAATTAATTAGAGATTTTAAGTCTGTAGTAGCTGATGTAGAAGCGTTACTCAAGGCTACTGCTAATACGGGGGGTGATAAGTTGGCCGAAGTTCGAGCTAAGGCGGAAGCATCACTTGGTGTAGTTAAGGCTACAATGGGCGATACGCAGGCGAATCTACTCGCAAAGACTAAGGAGACCGCTAAGGCCGCAGATGATTATGTGCAAGAAAATCCTTGGCGCTCAATTGGTTTGGCGGCAAGTGTTGGTCTTGTTATTGGTTTACTGATAAGTCGACGCTAGCTGCTCAATTATGCCTGAAAATATTCCCAATCAAGGTAACGGTCTCATGGATTCGCTAGCAGCGCTAGCCACTACATTCGTTGCTATCATACATACACGGCTTGAACTTTTATCTACAGACATAGAAGAGGAGCGAGAACATGTCCTGTCGCTCGTTAAGCTGTCACTGATTGCGCTATTTTGTCTGATGCTAGGTATGCTTTTAATCGCAGTTTTATTGATAGTGGCTTTATGGGATACCTATCGATTAGCTGCAATAGGATCACTTGCTAGTTTCTTTATCATTGCAGGTATGATTGCTTGGTATTTGGCTAAGCGTAAAGCTAAAGCAAAGCCTAGACTCTTTTTATCTAGCTTGCTGGAATTGCGTAAAGATCGAGAAAAAATTGATTCACGCTAAAGCGGTAGCACAAACAATATGAATCAGAACCTACTTAAACTAGCTAAACGACGTGCAAATTTAGTTAAAAAAGCAGAAGCACAAAGATTAGCAGTGTCACAAAGTCTTGATGTATGGCGAAAACCCTTATCGGTGGCGGATCATGGGTTAAATGTCTTACGCTATCTTAGAAGCCATCCATTCATGATAGCGGGTGGTGGTACGGCTTTACTTTCAATGTTTCGACCTAATGGGTTTGGTAAGTGGGTTCAACGAGGCTGGCTGGCTTGGCAGATACTGAGGAAACTTAACAGCAAATCAAAGCCTTAAAGAGCCATTGCTTTTAATGTATAAGTTTCAATAAAAACAATGCTAAAAAAGTGAATAAGGAGTCGGTAAGCACCGGCAGTTAATGTATGAATGAACAAAAAACTAAGCATGTAAGTAAGGCTTTTGATAATGACTGGGGGTCTAGAAATCACGTGCAAACGCTAGTGATGATGATGGCAACAGTCTTGGGTATTTATTTATGTTACAAAATGGCAGTGCCATTTTTGGCAGTGTTAGTTTGGGCGTTGACCCTTGCAGTTTTGTTTAGCCCGTGGCAAAAATGGTTTGAGTCAAAATTAAAATCTCCCAGTTTGGCAGCGTCTATTGCAGTTGTATTGATTGGTTTAATTGTAGTTATTCCAACAGTTTTTGTTGGGCAGCAATTATTGTTGCAGGCAGTAAAAGGTACGCAGCTAATTGAAGCTAAGCTAGCTTCTGCCGAGTGGCAGCGTACATTAGAAGCGCAACCACAATTAGCGCCAATAATAGACAAAATTGAACAGAAGTTAGATTTTACCGGCGCGGTAAAAACTTTCACGCTATGGTTAGATGCTAGTGCAGGAGATATTGTAAAAGCCTCATTAGTTCAATTGTTGGGATTATGTTTAATTTTCTACGTGCTTTTTTTCTTCCTGCGTGATCGTCATTTAATTCTTAATTCCATCTTGTCGCTGTCGCCGCTTTCACAATCTGAGATGGTCGGTTTATATGGACGCATAGACGACACTATTCATGCGACAGTATACGGTACGTTTGCCGTAGCATCTGTGCAAGGGTTTTTAGGGGGATTGATGTTCTGGTGGTTAGATTTACCTGCGCCGTTACTTTGGGGCTTAATTATGGGGTTGTTAGCGGTGGTGCCTATGCTAGGAGCTTTTATTATTTGGGCGCCTGCGGCAGTTTTTCTGGCATTTGATGGAGATTGGCAGAGCGCATTAATACTTACGTTATGGGGCATGTTGGTTGTTGGCACTATCGATAATTTACTTCGGCCAATTTTAGTGGGGAATCGACTTGGGTTACATACCGTTCTTACTTTTTTATCGGTAGTGGGCGGATTGCTTATCTTTGGTGGTGCCGGTTTAATTTTAGGGCCTGTAACGCTAGTAGTTACAATAGCACTCTTGGAAATATGGGCAAGTCGAAACTCGGCTTAATTTTCAAGGTTAAGATTGTGTTGTGAATAGCCAAGGTCAATGTTGATTTGGCTTCTTTAGATAAACTAATAACTTTATTGCAAAAATCTCATTTAATCATTGCCGCATTGATATATATCAATGTGGCAATGTTATGTTCTAAGTAAAATGCATCAGGCATGAGATTGGATGATTGATAGTGATTGTTGGTAATTTAGTTAAGGGCTTGTAGTTGGGCCTGCTGGTATTGAGTTATAATTACCCCTACATTAAGAGGCAGCACTCCCAGTGTTGTTGTTAATAAAATCTCTTAGTCGGTTTTTAGAAGTTTATGTTTCAGCTAATTGTTTGGGGCTAGTAAGTGTTAGAAAATTACTTTCCGATATTGTTATTTATCCTTGTGGGCTTAGCGGTCGGCGTGGGCCCAATTGTATTAGGGTTATTGGTTTCCCCGCATAAGCCAGACTCTGCAAAAAATTCCCCTTATGAATGTGGTTTTGAGGCATTTGAAGATGCGCGTATGAAGTTTGACGTACGCTATTATCTAGTCGCTATTCTCTTTATTCTTTTTGATTTGGAAATTGCCTTTTTATTCCCATGGGCGGTCGTGCTTCAAGAACTTGGTCTATTTGGCTTTATTGCCATGATGATTTTTCTGGGTGTGCTCGTTATCGGATTTATTTATGAGTGGATGAAGGGTGCACTAGAGTGGGATTAATCTTGTCATGAGTATTGAAGGTATTTTAGAAAAAGGCTTCGTGACGACAACACTCGATACCGTGATTAATTACACGCGTACGGGTTCGATGTGGCCAATGACTTTTGGTTTAGCCTGTTGTGCTGTCGAGATGATGCATGCAGGGGCTTCTCGTTATGACTTAGATCGTTTTGGCATTGTGTTTCGTGGCAGCCCACGCCAGTCAGATGTGATGATAGTGGCGGGTACTTTAGTCAATAAAATGGCGCCAGCATTACGTAAAGTGTATGACCAGATGGCTGAGCCGCGTTGGGTAATTTCTATGGGCTCTTGTGCTAATGGGGGTGGGTACTATCACTACTCTTATTCTGTTGTTCGCGGATGTGATCGTATCATCCCCGTTGATGTCTATATTCCAGGATGCCCACCTACTGCTGAAGCCTTGTTATACGGGCTTATTCAGCTGCAAAATAAAATTAAACGTACTAATACGATAGCTAGATAGTAAGAATATAAAGAAGATTATGTCAGCCAAATTAGATCAACTACTAAAAGATTTGCAAGCCACACTCGGTGATAAAATTACCAAGCATGTGCTTGCATTGGGTGAGATAACAATTGAATGCCAAGCCTCTGATTATTTGGCAGTATGTCAAATATTACGTGATGCACCAACATTAAAGTTTGAGCAGTTGATTGACCTCTCTGGGGTTGATTATCAGACTTATGGTGATGGCGCTTATGAGGGCATGCGATTTGCAGTTGTTTGCCATTTGTTGTCGGTTAGCTTGAACCATCGTTTACGTTTACGCGTTTTTGCGCAAGATGAGAATTTCCCTATTTTACCGACATTGGTTGAGACTTGGCCTGTCGCTAATTGGTATGAGCGTGAGGCGTTTGACCTGTTTGGTATTATGTTTGAAAATCATCCAGATCTTCGTCGAATCCTCACTGATTATGGTTTTATTGGTCATCCATTCCGTAAAGATTTCCCAATGATAGGCAATGTTGAAATGCGCTATGATCCAGAGCAACAACGCGTGATTTATCAGCCTGTGACGATTGAAGAGCGCAATAACGTTCCACGCGTCATTCGCAATAATGGATTCCATCATGGCTGAGATACGTAATTACACTATGAATTTTGGTCCGCAGCATCCCGCGGCTCACGGCGTTTTGCGCTTAGTGTTGGAGTTGGATGGTGAAGTGATTGTGCGTGCTGATCCGCACATTGGTTTATTGCATCGCGGTACTGAAAAGTTAGCAGAAAATCGTACTTACTTGCAATCAATTCCGTATATGGACAGGCTGGATTATGTGTCCATGATGTCGAATGAGCATGCCTATGTGATGGCTATAGAGAAGATGATGGGTATCGATGTGCCTATTCGTGCTCAGTATATTCGTGTCATGTTTGATGAAATTACCCGTGTGCTCAATCATTTGCTCTGGCTTGGCGCGCATGCGCTAGATGTGGGTGCAATGACAGTATTTTTGTACGCGTTCCGTGAACGTGAAGATTTGTTTGATTGTTATGAAGCTGTTTCTGGCGCGCGTATGCATGCCGCATATTACCGTCCTGGAGGCGTATATCGCGACTTACCAAACCAGATGCCGCAGTATGATGTTTCACCATTGCGCAATGCGAAAACAGTAAAAAAACAAAACGAGAATCGCCAAGGTTCATTGTTGGATTTTATTGATGACTTTACGCAGCGCTTTCCCAAGTATGTGGATGAGTATGAAATGCTATTAACAGACAACCGTATTTGGAAGCAGCGTACTGTGGGCATTGGTGTTGTTTCGCCCGAGCGTGCACTAGCATTAGGTATGACGGGCCCGATGTTACGTGGCTCAGGTATTGCTTGGGACATCCGTAAAACACAACCTTATGAAGTCTATGCTGACATGGATTTTGATGTGCCTGTTGGTGTTAATGGCGATTGTTATGATCGTTATTTGATTCGTATGGAAGAATTTAGACAATCTAATCGCATTATTAAGCAGTGTGTGAATTGGTTGCGCAAAAATCCCGGCCCAGTGATTACCAGTGATCACAAAGTAGCGCCGCCTGATCGTGAGGGTATGAAAAGCAACATGGAAGATTTAATCCATCATTTCAAGCTATTTACCGAGGGATTTCATGTGCCAGCGGGCGAAGCTTATGCGGCCATCGAACATCCTAAAGGGGAGTTTGGTATTTACATGGTGTCTGATGGTGCGAATAAACCCTATCGTCTCAAAATTAGAGCGCCCGGATTTGCACATTTGGCTGCGATTGATGAAATGACTCGTGGACATATGATTGCAGACTTGGTGGCAGTTATTGGTACACAAGATATTGTATTTGGTGAGATAGATAGATAAAAAATGTTAAGTCCACAATCCATTGAAAAAATTGAATACGAGCTGACGAAATATCCAGCTAATCAACGCCAAGCTGCTGTTATGAGTGCATTGCGCATAGTTCAAACTGAGCGTGGCTGGTTGTCTCAAGAAAGTATTTCTGAGGTCGCGCAATATCTAGGTATGCCAGAGATTGCAGCAATGGAAGTAGCTACTTTTTACAATATGTATGATTTAGCACCAGTTGGAAAACATAAAATCACCGTCTGTACTAATATTTCTTGCATGTTGCGTGATAGCGATGTCATTGTTGATCATTTGAAAGAGAAATTAGGGGTAGGATTTAACGAAGTGACGCTGGATGGTCAATTTTGTCTAAAAGAAGGCGAATGTATGGGATGTTGTGGTGGCGCACCATTGCTTCATGTGAACAATACGGAAATGCACGAATTCTTGACGACTGAAAAAGTTGATGCAATTTTGGAAGCGTTGAAAAAATGACCACCAAAAAAGCAAAATCTAGTACAAAAGCGCCAGTAATGACTGATTTGAAGGGTCAGACATTGGTCTGTCTTCGTACGCTCACTGAAAAAAATCCTGCGGCATTAGAAACTTATGTCAAGTTAGGTGGTTACGCGACCTTTAAGCGTCTTGTCACTGACAAGGTTAAAGCTACTGACATTATTACTGAAATCAAAAAATCAGGATTACGTGGACGCGGCGGTGCAGGCTTTCCGACAGGATTAAAGTGGAGTTTTATGCCACGTTATTTCGATGGTGTGAAATATTTAGTGTGTAACACCGATGAAGGTGAGCCTGGTACATTTAAAGATCGCGATATTATTCGTTATAACCCCCATCAATTAATTGAAGGCATGGCTATTGCTGCTTACACATTAGGCGCGCGTGTTGGCTATAACTATATACATGGTGAAATTTGGCAAGATTATGAAGCTTTCGAAGCAGCCTTGCATGAAGCGAAGGCTGCAGGCTATTTAGGTGAGCATCTGTTTGGCACTCATTTTAGTTTTGACTTATATGCAGTGCATGGATATGGCGCGTATATATGCGGCGAGGAAACAGCGCTCATTGAGTCAATTGAGGGCAAAAAAGGTCAGCCACGCTTTAAGCCGCCATTCCCGGCAAGTTATGGTGTTTTTGGCAAGCCTACTAATGTGAATAACACAGAGAGCTATGCATCTATTCCTTGGATTATGCAGCATAGTGGACAAGCCTTTGCTGACTTAGGGGTGGCAAACTCTGGGGGTACAAAATTATTCTCGGTGTCAGGCCATGTGGAAAAGCCAGGTAATTATGAAGTGAAAATGGGTACCCCTTTTACTGAATTATTAGAACTGGCTGGTGGCGTTTGGAAAGGCCGTAAACTAAAGGCTGTTATCCCTGGAGGACCCTCTACGGCGGTTTTGCCAGCGAGTGTGATTGAAGCAGCTACCATGGACTATGACAGCTTAAGCAAAGCCCGATCTAGCTTGGGTGCAGGCTCTATGATTGTGATGGATGAAACCACCTGTATGGTTAAAGCGCTACACCGCTTATCTTATTTCTTTTATGAAGAAAGTTGTGGGCAATGTACACCTTGTCGTGAAGGCACTGGTTGGGTTTACCGCATCATTGATCGTATTGTAAAGGGTCAAGGCAAGATGGAAGATTTAGATTTACTTACTGACGTAAGTAAGAATATATCAGGACGCACGATTTGCGCACTAGGTGAGGCTGCGGCAACACCAGTATTAAGTTTCATTAAACATTTTAGACCAGAATTTGAATATTACATTGAGCATGGCAAAAGCATGGTTGATAGTAAAGCGGAGCCAAGTAATGTTAAACATTGAAATTGATGGCAAAGCCCTAGAAGTCGAACACGGCAGCTCAATTATAGATGCGGCCGATAAGGCTGGAATTAGTATCCCACGTTTTTGCTATCACCCAAAATTATCCGTAGCAGCGAGCTGCCGCATGTGTCTAGTACAGGTAGAAAATTTCAATAAACCTCTGCCAGCTTGTGCTACGCCAGTGGCAGATGGCATGAAAATATTCACACGGTCCAAATCTGCGGTAGAAGCGCAGAAGAGTGTTATGGAATTTTTATTAATTAATCATCCCTTAGATTGTCCAATCTGCGATCAAGGTGGTGAGTGTGAGTTGCAAGATATTGCTGTGGCTTATGGCGCAAACGGCTCACGTTATACCGAAGAAAAGCGCGTGGTCTTCAATAAAAATATTGGGCCACTTGTGAGTACCGATATGACGCGTTGTATTCAATGTACGCGATGTGTACGCTTTTTACAAGAAGTGGGCGGCATGATGGAGCTTGGCATGACCGGCCGTGGCGAACATGCGGAAATTACCGCTTATGTAGATAAAAGTGTTAATTCAGAACTTTCAGGCAATATCATCGATTTATGCCCGGTTGGCGCATTAACGAGCAAGCCATATAGATACTCAGCGCGCAGTTGGGAATTACAGCGTAGACCTAGTATTGCACCACATGATGGCTTAGGTTCACATATTGAAGTTCACGTTAAAGATAATAAAGTGATGCGGGTGTTACCACGTGAAAAAGATAGCATTAATGAATGTTGGCTATCAGACCGTGACCGTTTTTCTTACGAAGGCTTAAATAGCCCGGATCGTCTTAAAGTGCCGATGATTAGACATAAAGGTGAATGGCACGAAACAGACTGGAAGACTGCGCTTGAGTTTGCTTCTGGCCAAATCAAAGACGTGATTAATGCGCATGGTACTGAGTCTCTAGGCATTTTAGTCTCACCGAATAGCACCATGGAAGAAGGTTATTTAGCCAAAAAATTAGCTGACGGCCTAGGTTGTGGCAATGTGGATTATCGTTTGCGCCAAACAGACTTCAGATTGGATGGTAAACGTTTAGGTACGCCTTGGATGGGTTGCAATATTAATGAAATTGAAGAGCTAGACCGTATTTTGGTGATTGGTTCAAATTTGCGCAATGAGCACCCATTACTAGCACAGCGTTTCCGCAAAGCGGTTGCGAATGGTGCAAAACTTTCAATCGTGAGCCCGCTTGATAACAATCCATTAATGGATGTTGCGCATAAAGTGATTGTTCGCCCGAATGATATGGTGAATGTTTTAGGTCAAATTCTAAAAGCGATGTCTGGCTTACAGCGACTATCGCTTTGCTTGCCGCCTTCATTAACGCAGTTGCTAGCGGATATTAAAGTTCGTCCCAACACGCAAGCTATTGCAGAAAGTTTGGCTGGACATGGTGATGATTATGACTTGGTTTCACCTAAAGTGGGTATCTTCTTAGGTAATATGGCGTTAAGTGATCCTCGCTTTACAGAAATGTACAGTATGGCCGAAGCGATTAATGGAATTTCTGGTGCAAAGGGCGGTATCTTACCAGCTGCAGCAAATAGCACAGGCATGCATATGATGGGTGTGATGCCTAATAGTACAGGTATGCACGCTAGAGCGATGCTAGAAGTACCACGTAAAGCTTATTTAATTGTTAATATTGAACCTGAACTAGATTGCCAGCATGCAGCATTAGCTAAAGCTGCGATGGAAAAAGCTGAATGTGTCGTAGCGCTCACCGCCTATAAATCACAAGCCTTAGAGCACGCAGATATATTGCTACCCATTGCACCCTTTACTGAAACTTCGGGTACTTTTATGAGTATGGAAGGGCGCGTGCAAAGCTTTACTGCAGTGACACGTCCTTTAGGTGAGTGTAGGCCCGCTTGGAAAGTGTTGCGCGTACTCGCTAATACGATGGGTTTAAGTGGATTTGACTATGAAACTAGCGAACAGGTTAAATCAGCTATTTTTGGAGGTGATAAGCCATCGGCTGTAGTATGGCGCAACCTCAATAATAATTTAAAAGAGTTAGTTGAGATTCACGTTAATATTAAGCATGAAGGGTTACAACGCATTGGTGAGGTACCGCAATACGAGGCTGACCCCATTGTGCGTCGATCCACACCGCTACAAAAAACTAAATACAATATTAAGCCTATGGCACGTATGTGTGCGAGTCAACTCGCTGAACTAGGCTTGGTTGAAGGTGATGTCGTCTTGGTCAAGCAAGATAAAGGCAGCGCTATACTCACAGCCAAGCTCGATAATCATGTAGCTAAAGGCTGTGTGCGTGTGGCTGCTGCGCATGAAGATACTGTTGGTTTAGGCGATTTAATGGGTGATATTACTGTGGAAAAAGTTTCTCCTCAGCAGTTAAATAATGATATAGCTTCCGTCTCTAAGGCACACGTATGATGGCAATGATTCAATCATTATTAACCATGTGCGCACAACTATTTGGTGATTATTGGCCAGCAGTGCAATTGACTATTTGGACTTTAATTAAGATTGTCGCCATCGTAGCGCCGTTAATGATGGGTGTTGCTTACCTCACACTTGCTGAACGTAAAGTGATTGGCTATATGCAAGTGCGTATCGGCCCTAACCGTGTAGGATATTTCGGTTTATTGCAGCCACTTGCCGATGGTCTAAAACTATTATTTAAAGAAATCGTCATTCCAACAGCTTCTAGTAAAACACTGTTTTTATTAGGCCCAGTGTTGGCAATTGCACCAGCTTTAGCGGCTTGGGCTGTTGTACCTTTTGATATAAATATGGTGCTGGCAAATGTCGATGCTGGCTTATTATACATTCTAGCAATGACTTCAATCGCTGTGTATGGCGTCATTATTGCCGGTTGGGCTTCTAATTCTAAGTATGCATTTTTAGGCGCGATGCGCTCAGCTGCCCAAATTGTATCTTATGAAATTGCCATGGGCTTTGCATTAGTTGGCGTACTGATGTGCGCCAATAGCTTAAATTTAGGCAAAATTGTCATGGGGCAGGCGGGTGGCTTTTGGCACTGGTATTTCTTACCTTTGTTCCCTTTATTTATGGTCTACTTTATTAGTTCAGTCGCTGAAACCAATCGTGCACCATTTGATGTGGCAGAAGGCGAGTCAGAAATTGTGGCAGGTTTCCACGTAGAGTATTCGGGTATGGCATTTGCGGTATTTTTCTTGGCTGAGTACGCCAATATGTTTTTAGTGACAATGCTGGCTGCGTTGATGTTTTTGGGAGGTTGGTTATCACCTGTGCCATTCCTGCCGGATAGCTTTTTATGGTTGTTAGCGAAAGTTGGATTCTTACTGTTCATATTTTTATGGTTTAGAGCAACATTCCCAAGATACCGGTATGACCAAATCATGCGTCTAGGTTGGAAAGTGTTTATTCCGATTACGATTGTTTGGATTGTGTTCGTTGGCGGAATGATGCAAACACCTTGGGCTTACTTGTTTCACTAATTTGACTTGAATATTTTATGATCGCAAAAATCAAATCGACGCTCTCTAGTTTAATGCTAGTTGAGCTCCTAAAAGGGATGGCAGTCACAGGCCGCTACTTTTTTGCGCCGAAAATTACCGTGCAATATCCTGAGGAGTTGACTCCTCAATCGCATCGATTCCGTGGATTGCATGCGTTACGACGTTATCCTAATGGGGAAGAGCGTTGCATTGCTTGTAAGTTATGTGAGGCAGTTTGCCCAGCCATGGCTATCACCATTGAATCAGAACAGCGTGAAGACAATACTAGACGTACTACTCGTTATGATATTGATCTGACTAAATGTATTTTCTGTGGCATGTGCGAAGAATCATGCCCAGTAGACTCCATAGTGGAAACGCGTGTGTTTGATTATCACGGCGAACAGCACGATGATTTGATTTATACCAAAGAAATGTTGCTAGCAGTAGGTGATAAGCATGAGAAGCAGATTGCGGCAGACCGAAATATTGATAAAGCCTTCAGATAATAACTAGATAACAACAAGATACCATGACATTTTTTGGCTTACATTTTCAAGATATAGTTTTTTATACGCTAGCAATTATTTTGCTATTTGCCGCGTTAAGCGTGATTACTACACGCAACCCAGTATATGCAGCGCTATATTTGGTGTTGGCATTTTTTACAGCTGCAGGTATCTGGCTGTTGTTAGAAGCTGAATTTTTAGCGATTGTCTTGGTGTTGGTGTATGTAGGCGCAGTCATGGTGTTGTTCTTATTTGTCGTGATGATGCTAGATATCAATTTAGATAAATTGCGTGAAGGATTCTGGAATGCATTGCCTATAGCCTTGCCAGTAGGTGGCTTGATGGCAGTTGAAATGGTAATGATAGTAGGAGTGCGTAATTTTGGTGCTGATAAAGTATTAGCCCCTGCAACGCACTTGGCTGATTACAGTAATACAGCTGAATTGGGGCGCGTACTATATACCGACTATTTATTAGCTTTTGAATTAGCTTCGGTAATCTTGCTGGTAGCGATTGTTGCAGCGATTGCGCTGACTTTGAGAGACCGTAAAGAGAGTAAATCTATTGATCCCGCTATGCAGGTATCGGTGAAAAAATCAGATCGAATTCGCATCTTGAAAATGGATGCTGTGGTTGAAAAAAATACAGAAATATTAAGTGATGTTACGAACAATGCAAAGGAGAGTAAATAATGGTTGGTTTGTCCCATTACCTTATTCTAGGGGCACTACTCTTTGCCATTAGCGTGATTGGCATATTTTTAAATCGTAAAAATGTGATTATTATATTGATGGCCATTGAGTTAATGTTGCTGGCGGTTAATCTTAACTTCATTGCATTCTCACACTATTTAAATGACATTGCCGGTCAGGTATTCGTATTTTTTATATTAACGGTTGCGGCTGCTGAATCTGCAATAGGCTTAGCAATTTTAGTGGTGTTGTTTAGAAATTTACGCACGATTAACGTTGACGATTTAGATCGCTTAAAAGGGTAAGCTAAGAATGACCATGCAACAAATTTATTTAGCAATTCCTTTACTACCCTTGCTTGCCGCGATTGTGGTTGGTTTGTTCGGTAAGCTACTGCCACGTGCTACTGCACATATTCTGACGATATTGGGCGTAGGCGCATCATTTGTTTTATCGCTCTATGTGCTTAATGATGCCATTTCTAGTGTACCTTATAACGAGCCGGTATATTCTTGGTTAAAAAGTGGTAACTTTAGCTTTGAAATAGGATTTTTAATCGATCGACTTTCAGCCATGATGATGGTGGTCGTTACTTTCGTCTCGCTGATGGTGCATATTTATACCATCGGTTATATGGAAGAAGACAAAGGTTACGCACGTTTTTTTAGTTACATTTCGTTATTCACATTTGCAATGCTGATGTTGGTCATGAGTAATAACTTTATGCAATTATTTTTTGGCTGGGAAGCAGTTGGTTTAGTTTCTTATTTACTGATTGGTTTTTGGTACACACGTCCGACTGCAATCTACGCCAATTTAAAAGCATTCTTAGTGAATCGTGTTGGCGATTTTGGCTTTTTGCTTGGCATAGGCTTGGTATTGTTTCACTTTGGCAGTTTAGATTACGCCTCAGTATTTTCAGTAGCGCCACAAATGGCAGATGTACAAATTTCTCTGATAGGTAATGTGCAATGGTCACTCATGACGGTGACTTGTATCTTATTATTTATAGGCGCTATGGGTAAATCTGCCCAAGTGCCATTGCATGTTTGGTTGCCTGATTCTATGGAAGGCCCAACGCCAATTTCCGCTTTAATTCATGCTGCTACGATGGTGACAGCCGGTATTTTCATGGTAGCAAGAATGTCACCGCTATTCGAGTTATCATCAACCGCACTATCTTTCGTGATGATAATTGGTAGTATTACGGCCCTGTTTATGGGCTTTCTTGGCGTTATTCAAAATGACATTAAACGCGTGGTGGCTTATTCAACGCTCTCACAATTAGGCTATATGACAGTAGCGCTAGGCGCATCTGCATACTCTGTAGCAATTTTTCATTTAATGACGCATGCTTTCTTTAAGGCTTTACTATTTTTAGGGGCGGGTTCGGTGATTATGGGCATGCATCATGATCAAGACATTCGCAATATGGGTAATCTCAAAAAGTATATGCCAGTCACTTGGATTACTTCACTTATAGGCTCATTAGCATTAATTGGCACACCATTTTTCTCTGGCTTTTATTCAAAAGATAGCATTATTGAAGCCGCTCAAGCTTCCACGCTTACTGGAAGCACCTTTGCTTATTTTGCGGTGTTGGTTGGTGTGTTTGTCACTGCTTTTTATAGCTTCCGCATGTATTTCTTAGTGTTTCATGGGGCTGAAAAATGGCGCGAAGTTAAGCATGATACCCATCACGATGACCATCATGGCCTAATGCCTACAGATGATCCACATGAGCCAGGTTGGGTAATAAAATTGCCACTCATACTACTTGCAATACCGTCCGTCTTTATTGGGTATATCGCGATTGAACCTATGCTTTACGGTAGTTTTTTTAAAGATGCTATCTTTGTAGATTCAGCTACTCATCCTGCTATGCACGCGTTGACGCATCATTGGCACAGTGTGTTTCATACGTCAGTTGGTATGGCATTACATGGATTAATGTCGCTACCGTTTATGCTGGCTGCTTCTGGCGTAGGGTTGGCATGGTTCTTTTACATTAAGCGCCCAGATATTCCAGCTAAAATCCAAACGAAATTTTCAGTAATTAATAGTATTCTTGAAAACAAATATGGCTTCGACAGCTTTAATGAGCGCGTATTTGCGGCAGGCTCTCGCTTTATTGGCAATAAGCTCTGGCAAATAGGGGATGTAAGTATTATTGATGGGGCTATGGTAAACGGTACAGCCAACCTAATTGGTAAGATTTCTGGTGTTGTTAGAAAGCTACAAACAGGCCTGATTTATCACTATGCATTTGCCATGATTATAGGCGTGTTTTTAATGCTCACTTTTTTTACTAAAGTATAAAATGCTCAACTACTTTTATCATCACATGTTAAGTTTTACTATTTGGGTGCCGGTATTGGCTGGCATTGCTGTGCTTGCTAGCGCCGATGAAAGCAAGCCTAACAACACGCGTTGGTTAGCTTTGTTTGGCGGCATTGTGAGCTTTTTAGTCAGTATTCCGCTTTATACACAGTTTAATTTTGCTGATGGCGGCTTCCAGTACCAAGAAGGTTTTAGTTGGATTCCAGCTTTTAATATCAATTATCACTTAGGTGCAGATGGTTTGGCGGTGCCCCTCATATTACTGACTAGCTTCACTACGCTGATTGTTATTATTTCTGCTTGGGAAGTCATACAGAAGCGTGTTGCACAATATATGGCGTGTTTCCTTATTATGAGTGGTTTAATGATAGGGGTGTTCAGTGCTTTAGATGCTATTTTGTATTATGTATTTTGGGAGGCGATGTTAATCCCAATGTTCTTGATCATTGGTGTTTGGGGTGGCCCCAATCGTGTTTACGCTACTGTTAAGTTCTTTTTATATACCTTGCTTGGCTCATTATTAATGTTGGTTGCTTTTATTTATTTGTATCTCTCAACAGGCAGTTTTGAGATTACTGAGTACTATAAATTTGCCATGCCACTGAACGTACAGGTATTAATTTTCTTAGCTTTTTTTGCAGCTTTTGCAGTAAAAATTCCGATGTGGCCAGTGCATACATGGCTGCCGGATGCTCACGTAGAAGCGCCCACAGGCGGCTCGGTCGTTTTGGCAGCGATTGCGCTTAAATTGGGCGGATATAGCTTTTTACGTTTTGCGATGCCAATAGCACCAGATGCGGCGCGTCATTTGGCATGGTTTATGATTACATTGTCGCTGATTGCAATTGTTTATATTGCTTTGGTCGCTTTAGTACAAAAAGACATGAAAAAGCTGATTGCCTATTCATCTATCTCTCATATGGGTTTTGTAACGTTAGGATTTTTTATTTTTAATAACCTCGGACTAGAAGGTGCCATCGTACAAATGATGTCGCATGGCTTTATCTCTGCAGCGATGTTCCTTTGCGTTGGCGTGCTATACGATCGCGTACATAGCCGACAAATTGAATCCTATGGCGGCGTAGCCAATACCATGCCAGCCTTTGCAGCTTTCGCAGTATTTTTTGCTATGGCTAATACTGGCTTACCTGGCACATCTGGCTTTGTTGGTGAATTTATGGTGATATTAGGCGCCATTCGGGCTAATTTTTGGTACGCCTTTTTAGCCTCATTTACACTTATTTTCGGTGCTGCTTATACCTTGTGGATGGTAAAACGTGTGTTTTACGGTGAAGTTGCAAATGAAAAAGTTGCGGCATTAAAGGATTTAAATAAACGCGAATTTTTAGTATTAGCGATTCTAGCCACGATGGTATTAGCTTTAGGTGTATATCCACAGCCACTTACCGACATGACCAATGCAACAGTCACCCAAATCCTTTCTAATTTAGCGCAAAGCAAACTACCAGCAGGTTTAGGTCTATAAGTTATGGAAAATATACGTTACGACCTCATTACTGCCTTACCTGAATTAATCATTATAGGTATGGCGATGTTTATTTTATTGGCTGATTTATTTCTTAAACCAGCCAACCGTATTGCAATTTACGTGCTGGCGCAATTGTCATTATTAGGCGCAGCTTACTTTACATTTAGCACACATGTCCCTAGTGTCACCTATGCCTTTACTGGCGCGTTTGTTGATGATGCTATGTCAGATGTGCTGAAGTTGATGATTTATCTAGGTACGTCATTAATTTTTGTTTATAGCCGACAATATATTCAGCAGCGCGACATGTTCCGAGGTGAGTTTTATGCTTTGGTACTATTTGCCGTGGTTGGCATGATGATTATGGTATCAGGACAGAACTTGTTGACGCTCTACGTTGGCCTAGAGCTTTTGTCATTAAGTTTGTATGCACTTGTAGCGTTAGATCGTGATAATGCTAATGCCACTGAAGCTGCTATGAAATATTTTGTACTTGGCGCCTTAGCATCAGGTATGTTGCTCTATGGTATGAGTATGATTTATGGCATGACGGGTAGTTTAAATATTGCTGAGATTAATACTGCGCTGATGGCTGGCGCTAAGATTCATTCAGTGCTTATTTTAGGCTTAGTATTTATCGTATCAGGACTAGCCTTTAAACTAGGTGCGGTGCCATTTCAAATGTGGGTGCCAGATGTGTATGAGGGCTCTCCTACAGCCGTCACCATGCTCATTAGTTCTGTGCCTAAGCTGGCTGCTTTTGCCTTTGTAATCCGTTTGTTGGTACAAGCCTTGCCTACCTTGGCGGTTGATTGGCAGCAAATGCTGATGATTATGGCGGTGCTGTCGATAGTCATCGGTAACATTACTGCTATCGCACAAACCAATTTAAAACGTATGTTGGCGTACTCTACAATCTCGCATATTGGATTTTTGTTATATGGGTTAATGAGTGCGACGATTAATGGCTTTATCTTTGCCATGTTTTACGCGGTCAGCTATGTACTGATGACTTTAGCCGGTTTCGGTATTATTTTGCTGTTATCACGCAAAGGGTTTGAAGCGGATAATTTAGATGATCTTAAAGGCCTTAATCAGCGTAGCCCTTGGCATGCATTTTTAATGTTAATTGTGATGTTTAGTATGGCGGGCGTACCTCCCACATTAGGCTTCTATGCTAAGTTTAGTGTGTTACAGGCTGCACTGGCGGCAGGTTATCTATGGTTGGTCGTATTTGCCGCATTAATGGCAGTTATTGGTGCATTTTATTATTTACGCGTGATTAAATTAATGTATTTTGATGACCCCCTTGATCATCATCCTATTGAAGCGCCAATGGATATGCGTATTGTGCTGAGTTTCAATGCCTTGGCATTGTTAGTAGTCGGTATCATGCCAGAAAGACTGATTGAGATCTGTATTTATACCATTACAAGTAGTTTAAGTTAATTAGGACTGGCGACATTTTGATGTCGCATTGATTGATTTTATGACTGCTACATTGACAGACTTAACTGAGCATTGTCTTAGCTCAACAACAATTACCTCAGGGGGTATGCTGACGGTTAAGTGCGACCAAGTACGTTTACCCAACGGCAATACTAGCCAGCGTGAATATGTCACACATCCTGGTGCGGTAATTATCGTGCCTATATTATCAAACGGCCATGTGGTACTTGAAAAACAGTTCAGGTATCCATTACAGCAAGTTTTCATTGAATTACCGGCGGGCAAGATTGACGTTGGCGAGGATGTTCTCACTACAGGTCAGCGTGAACTAGAAGAAGAAACGGGTTACACAGCAGGGCACTGGTTTAAATTGGGACATCAGCACCCGTGCATAGGTTACTCAAACGAGGTCATACACATGTACCTCGCATGGGCGTTGGCTGTAGGTGATCATCAACGTGATGAAGATGAATCATTAGAAGTATTTGATGCTAGTTTTGAAGATTGTTTAAGCATGATACAAAATGGCCAGATTACAGATGGCAAAACAATTATTGCGTTATTCATGGCTGAAAAATATTTGGCACGTCATCCTCAAATTCTCAATCTTTAACAACGCTCACTAAAATTCCATGGCTAAAGTTTTAATTATCGGTTGTGGTGATTTAGGCGGAGAGGTTGCAAGACAATTGGTGGCATTGGATATTGAAACCTTTGCTGTTAGACGCAGTGCCACCCAATCCCATGGCGTTACTTTTATCCAAGCGGATGTAACCCAGACGGCAAGCCTTGAAGCGCTTAAGGCCATTCAGCCTGAAATACTTATTTATTGTGTTGCTGCTAGCGGTCAAACTGATGCGCAATATAAAGCACAATATGTGGATGGCCTGCGAAATGTACTAGCAACACAATCTGACAACTCAAATCTTAAACATGTTTTTTTTGTTTCGAGCACGCGCGTGTATGGGCAGTCGTATGAGAACACGGACAAGTTAATCGATGAAACGGATGCGGCGATTGCTATAGATTTTGGGGGCTATCGATTGCTAGAGGCCGAAGACTTATTGTTGCCGCTAGGTTGCAGTAATACCGTGTTAAGGCTTTCAGGTATTTATGGGCCAGGTCGGTTACGGATGATTAATCTAGCAAAATCCCCAGAAAGATGGCCGCTACAAAATAGTTGGACTAATCGTATACATCGTGATGATGCGGCGGCATTTATAGTATTTTTAGTAAGACAGGCGCTAGCGGCACCGGTGGTTTCGCGCACTATGGGTACACGTTCTTGCTATATTGTCACTGATTCCAAGTCGGTATCCCAATATGAAGTGTTGAATTGGCTGGCAGGTAAATTACACGTCAGTACGCCTAGCAATGTAAATCTGCCAATTGAAGGGGGTAAACGGCTAAGCAATAAAGCGATGTTGGCAACTGGATTTACTTTGCAATATCCTGATTATCAGGCAGGTTATCAAACTTTATTACCCCGACAATTAGATTAGATTTTTATTTATATTTCCGTATTCAAGCTAATCTTTTAGCGAGTTAAAAACCACGCGGTAAGGCTTTTTCTAATTCTGGTTGCAGCTAATACTTCATGATAGAAAGTGTCAGACAAAAACATAACTAAACGCCCACCTATGGGCGCAATATCTAGATAATTCGCCTCTACATTTAGCGCTACGCTTATATCGGCATTCAAATGGAGTCGCAAACAACCGCCATCCTCTGCTAACCAGTCTTGGTTTAAATATAAGATGCAGCTGATTTGTCGTTGTGGGAATTGCTCATCGCTTTTTACTTGAAATCGATCTAGATGTTTTTGGTAGCCACTACCAATTGGGTAAAGTGCCAAATGGCTTTCTAGTGTGGATAGCCCCAAATATAGGTGCTGATTCAGTCCGCAGCGCAAGTCTTCCATTTTCTCGAAATAGGCCTGCTGTGCTGGGCTAGCATCAGCCTCATTCAACCAAAAAATAGAGTCACCACGTAAATTGCTATTAGTGTCTGATGGCACTCTGCCTGTATTTGCAATTTGCATTTGTGAAGTGGCATTAAGTATGTTGATTTCAGCGGCCAAGGCTAAAATGTTAGTAGGGCTAATAAAGTTATCCATGACACAAAAACCATGCTTGGTGATTTGACTTAACTGTTGTTGAAGATTGAGCGATAGGTATTGAGATAACATCAGTCATTATAGCGTTTGTTGTTTGCGCCAACGGTCACAATCAGCTAAAATCCTGCTCTGTTTGAAATTAAGCATAGTTTTAATGAGAAATGCTTAATACCAACGACGATTCAAAATTTAGGCGGTTAGCTCAGTTGGTTAGAGCGCTTGGTCGACATCCAAGAGGTCAGCAGTTCGAGTCTGCTACTGCCTACCAGTATAGATGCACTGAACATTAAAGCTAAAGCCGTTAAATTAACGGCTTTTATTATTTAATATGGAATACTTATGCCTGTAATTCGCTTGCCTGATGGCTCTGAACGAAGTTTCGATGCTCCTGTAACCGTAGCAGAGGTTGCCATGAATATTGGCGCTGGCTTAGCTAAAGCTGCGTTGGCTGGCAGGGTAGATGGCGTCTTGGTTGATACCTCTTTTCTTATTGCTCAAAATGCTGAGCTAGCGATTATTACCGATAAGAATACTGAAGGCCTTGATATTATTCGTCATTCAACAGCGCACTTATTGGCTTATGCGGTAAAAGAATTATTTCCAGATGCACAAGTGACCATTGGTCCTGTGATTGAGAATGGTTTTTTCTATGATTTTTCTTATAAGCGCCCATTTACCCCTGAAGATTTAACTGCCATTGAAAAGAAAATGGTTGAGCTTGCTAAGAAAGATGAGTTGGTGACACGGCAAGTGTTACCACGTGATGAGGCTGTGAGCTATTTCAAATCTATTAATGAGCATTATAAGGCGGAAATTATTGCTAGCATTCCTGCGGGTGAAGACGTTTCACTCTACACGGAAGGTAACTTTACCGATCTTTGTCGCGGCCCACATGTGCCAAATACAGGCAAGCTGAAAGCATTTAAGCTAATGAAGTTGGCAGGCGCTTATTGGCGTGGTGATAGCAATAACGAAATGTTGCAACGTGTTTACGGAACAGCTTGGCGTAACAAGGAAGAGCTTGAGGCTTATTTATTTCAGCTTGAAGAGGCTGAAAAGCGTGATCATCGTAAGTTAGGTAAGCAATTGGATTACTTCCATATGCAAGATGATGCACCAGGTATGGTGTTCTGGCATCCGCGTGGTTGGAGCATTTGGCAAGAAGTTGAGCAATATATGCGCAAAATGTTTCGTGACTACAATTACCAAGAAGTCCGTACGCCGACTATTATGGATAAAACTTTGTGGGAGAAGTCTGGTCATTGGCAAAATTATCGTGAAGGGATGTTTGTCACATCCTCAGAAAGTCGGGATTACGCCGTTAAGCCGATGAATTGCCCAGGGCACGTTCAGATTTTTAATAGCAGTCTGCATAGTTATCGCGATTTACCCTTACGTTTGGCTGAATTTGGTTCATGTCATCGTAACGAGCCTTCAGGGTCATTGCATGGTTTAATGCGTGTGCGTGGCTTTACGCAAGATGACGCGCATATATTTTGTGCGGAAACGCAAGTTGAAGCGGAAGTGGCTGATTTCATTAAGATGCTATACAAAGCTTATGGTGATTTTGGCTTCAATGATGTGTTGGTTAAGCTTTCTACTCGGCCTGAAAAGCGTATAGGTACCGATGAAGATTGGGATAAAGCAGAAACGTCACTGGCCAATGCGCTTAAATTTAACAACCTAGATTTCGAATATCAGCCAGGTGAAGGGGCATTTTACGGCCCTAAAATTGAATTTACCCTCAAAGATTCGCTTGGTCGATTATGGCAATGTGGCACGATTCAGTTAGATCCTAACTTGCCTGAGCGTTTAGGTGCGGAATATGTAGCAGAAGATAATAGCCGTCAGCGTCCAGTGATGTTGCATCGTGCGATTGTTGGTTCTATGGAGCGATTCATTGGCATTTTGATTGAACACTATGCCGGTGCGATGCCTCTTTGGTTAGCGCCTGTACAAGTGATGGTGTTAAATATTTCTGAAAATCAAGCAGATTACGTACGCCAAGTAGTTGAAATACTAAAGAAAAATGGCATTCGATGCGAATTTGACTTGAGAAATGAGAAGATAACCTATAAAATACGCGAACATAGTATGCAAAAAATGCCTTACTTGCTAGTCGCAGGTGAGCGTGAGATGCAAACAGGACATGTGGCCGTGCGTACCAGAAAAGGCGAAGACTTAGGTTCTATGCCGATTGAAGCGTTAATTGAGCGCTTAAAGGCAGAGGTTGAAGCTAAGGTTTAGCTTTCTTAAAGGTGATTTTAAGACTCGCCTTAAGTGATTTCTGAAAATGCGCGGCTTAACTATTTGGAGAATTTGATATAGCACAGGACAAAGAAACACGAATTAATGGCGATATAACTGGATCGCAAGTTCGTTTGGTAGGTATAGAGGGTGAACCGTTAGGCATTATGTCGTTAACGGAGGCGTTTGCAAAAGCAGAAGAAGCGGATATTGATCTTGTGGAAATTGCACCTAATGCTGTACCGCCAGTGTGCAGGTTGTTAGATTACGGTAAGTTTAAATATGCTGAAAGTAAGAAACAGCACGAAGTTAAGCTTAAACAAAAGCAAGTTGTAATCAAAGAAATTAAGTTTCGCCCGGGTACAGATGACGGCGATTACGCAATTAAAGTACGTAATATTATTCGCTTTATCCAAGATGGTGATAAAGCAAAAATTACTTTACGCTTTAGAGGTCGTGAAATTACCCATCAAGAATTCGGTTTGGCGCTACTCAGACGAGTAGAAGCTGATACAAAAGACGTGGCGGTGGTTGAGCAGTTTCCTAAGATGGAAGGCCGCCAAATGGTGATGGTTTTAGGACCTCCCAAAAAGAGTTAACCAACTGGTTTAGGTTGGTAATAGTGTAGTAAAAGGTAGTAAAGATTCCGAGTGATACGGCTTAACGGCATGCCTAAGCACTCATAAACTAAAGTTCAAGGAGAACAAAATGCCAAAAATGAAAACCAAGAGTGGCGCAAAAAAGCGCTTCAAGTTCTTGGGTAATGGTAAAGTGAAACGTACTCACTCACATTTACGCCATATCCTAACGAAAAAGACAACCAAGCAAAAGCGTAAATTACGCGGCACGGCGATCATCTCACCAACAGACGTCAAACGCGTTCGCGCAATGATGCCAACACGATAAGGAGACCGATATGCCTAGAGTAAAACGTGGTGTCATTGCTCGCGCTAGACACAAGAAAGTATTAAAAGCCGCTAAGGGTTATCGCGGTCGTCGTAAAAACGTTTACCGCGTTGCTAAGCAAGCGGTAATGAAAGCAGGGCAATATGCTTACCGTGATCGCCGTCAAAAGAAACGTCAGTTCCGCACATTGTGGATTGCACGTATTAATGCAGGTGCACGTGAGTGTGGTTTGACATATAGCCGCTTCATGAATGGCTTGAAAAAAGCTGCAGTTGAAGTGGATCGTAAAGTGCTTGCAGATTTAGCTGTTTTTGATAAAACAGCATTTGCTCAATTTGTTGAAATGGCAAAAAAAGCACTAGCGGTTTAGTGACATTACTTATTATTAAAAAATAAGTAGAAAAAGAGGCTTCGGCCTCTTTTTTTTGCTGTAAAATTATGCACTTAAATAAAAATTCCATTCTATGGCTGTGCCTAAAAATTTAGAGTAAAGCTTGAAATAAATCTAAAGTATAGTCAACTAAAGACCACAATTCACATGACAGATTTAACGCATTTAATTTTAGAAGCTCAAACGGATTTTGCCAATAGTGCTTCTATGAATGACTTAGAAGTTGCTAAAGCAAAATATTTAGGCAAAACAGGTTTGCTGACTGATGCGCTTAAAAGTTTGGGTAAGTTAAGTAATGAGGAGCGTCCAGCCGCTGGCGCAGCTATCAATGTTGTCAAGCAAGGTGTAGAGGCTGCGTTAACTGCGCGTCGCGAAGCGCTCCTTAATGCCGAGCAAGCTAAGCAACTTGCGCAAGAGTCGATAGATGTTACTTTGCCTGCACGCGCCCAATCTCAGGGTGGCTTGCATCCGGTTACGCTTACTTTGCAGCGTATAGAGCAGTTATTTCACTCAATTGGATTTGAGGTGGCTACTGGCCCTGAAATTGAAACTGATTTTTATAACTTTACGGCACTTAACATTCCTGAAGATCATCCAGCGCGGGCGATGCATGATACGTTTTATATTGATGATGCCCATGTATTGAGAACACATACCTCGCCAGTTCAAGTGCGGTATATGGAAAATGCTTTAAAGACCCATAAAACACCACCGCTAAAAATCATTGCGCCTGGTCGTGTGTATCGCGTGGATTCAGATGCGACCCATTCACCCATGTTTCATCAGGTAGAAGGGTTGTGGGTGGATGAGGATATTAGCTTTGCTAATTTAAAAGGCGTCGTGCAAGACTTCTTACAAAAGTTTTTCGAACGTGATGACTTAACTGTGCGCTTTCGCCCTTCATTTTTCCCATTTACTGAGCCTTCGGCTGAGATGGATATGAGTTGGAATGGTGGTTGGCTTGAGATTGGTGGTTGTGGCATGGTGCATCCAGAAGTATTCAAACATGTGAATATTGATAGTGAAAAATACCGTGGCTTTGCTTTTGGGTTGGGCGTAGAGCGCTTAACCATGTTGCGTTATGGGGTGAATGATTTACGCCATTTCTTTAATAATGATTTACGCTTTTTAAGCCAGTTTAAATAGCGTATTAAGATAGCACAATCACTTCTATAGTTAAGGTCAAAAAGCATTATGCAGTTTTCAGAAAATTGGTTACGTAGTCTTGTTAACACTGATTTAAATAGTCAGGCGCTAAGTCACGCATTGACAATGGCTGGGCTTGAGGTAGAAGAGATGCAGCCTGTAGCTGCGCCATTTGCTAAAGTTGTTGTGGCTAAAATATTAACAGCAGAAAAACACCCTGATGCAGATCGTTTGCAAGTGTGTTCAGTAGATGTTGGGTTGGCTCAACCAGTTCAAATTGTATGTGGTGCAGCCAATGCGCGCCCTGGCTTAATTGCGCCTTGTGCTTTGGTGGGTGCAGAGTTGCCAGGCATTTCGATTAAACAGGCTAAGGTGCGTGGCGTAGAGTCTTTTGGCATGATGTGCTCATCGAAAGAACTGGGCATCAGCGCTGAAGCTACAGGACTATTGGAGTTGGATAGCGATGCAGTTGTTGGGCAAAGCATTCGTGAATATCTAGATCTTGATGACAATTTACTCACCTTGAAACTCACGCCAAATAGAAGTGATTGCTTGAGTATGATTGGTATTGCACGGGATGTAGCGGCCATTACCGGTGCAATAACCAGTTTTGAGGCTATCTCAACAGTGCCGGCAGAAGTGCAGGTTGCTAAAAAAGTGATCGTGAGTGAGTCATTGGCATGTCCGCGTTATTGCGGTCGTTTAATTAGCGGTATCAACGCTAAGGCAGGCACGCCTGCTTGGATGGTTAAGCGCTTAGAACGTAGTGGCTTGCGCAGCATTAGTGCTGTGGTAGATGTGACTAATTATGTATTGTTGGCATTGGGGCAACCTATGCATGCTTTCGATTCAGCCAAGCTTACGGGTGATATTAGTGTGCGTTTTGCAAAACCAAATGAATCATTAAATTTACTTAATGATCAAAGCGTGCAATTAAAAACAGATGACTTAGTCATTGCAGATGCCTCAGGTGCAGTTGCGCTGGCAGGCATCATGGGTGGTAAACCAACCTCAGTTGACAGTGAAACTACCGATATTTTCTTAGAAAGTGCTTTTTTTGCACCATTTGTGATTGCAGGTAAAGCACGCAGGCTTGCTTTGAGTACTGATTCGTCCTATCGCTTTGAACGTGGTGTCGATTTTGCTAATACACGTAATGCAATTGAGTATGCAACCACACTTATTAAACAAATATGTGGTGGCGTAGCCGGCGAGGTTACTGAAGTTATGGGTGAGTTGCCGGCCCGACATACTGTTAAATTGAGATTGGATAGACTTATATCAGTGTTAGGTATTCCATTAACTCAGGCTAAAGTTGAGCAGCTTCTGACGCAGCTTAGTTTTTCTTTTACCGTGTCTGATACCGTATTTACAGTAATGGCACCGAGTTATCGATTTGACATCACCATCGAAGAGGATTTAATCGAAGAAATCGCACGTTTACATGGTTACGATCATATTCCTGCTACACCACCAGAGGCGGGATTGACGATGTTAGAAGCGCCTGAAGCGACTAGACATCAAACTAAATTACGTGATTCTTTGGTGGCCGCTGGTTATCAAGAGCTTGTTAATTACAGCTTTGTGGATGAAAGTTGGGAGCGTGATTTACTAGGAAATGATGTGCCTATTAAACTTAAAAATCCGATTGCAAGCAACTTGAGTGTGATGCGCACAAGCTTATGGGGCGGCTTACTCGACTCATTAGTTTACAATTTGAATCGTAAGCAAGAGCGTGCTTTTATATTTGAAATTGGCGCCACTTATTACCAGCAAGCAAGTAGTTTTACTGAGACTACGCGCATTGCTGGTCTTGCTTATGGTAGTGCTCAACCAGAACAGTGGGCGGCAGATGGCACTGAAGTAGATTTCTTTGAGATTAAAGCGCATGTAGATGCGCTGCTTGGTAATCCTGAGGTGACTAAACAGCTCACTTACGAGAAAGCAGAGCACAATGCGCTACATCCAGGCCAGACGGCTCAAATTTATCTTGATGGTATTGCTATTGGTTGGTTGGGTAAGCTTCATCCAAAATGGCAACAACACTACAGTTTAACTAGAAGTACCTTCTTGTTTGAGTTGGAAGTGGATGCTTTGCTGAATCGCCAGATACCAGTATACCAAGAGGTTTCAAAGCTATTGCCAGTACGTCGTGATTTAGCGGTTGTGGTCGATGAAAATATTGCCGTCAATAAAGTGTTAACCGCGATTAAAAAAGCCAATATACCGCTTATACTTGAAGTTGGATTGTTTGATATATACCAAGGTCAAGGTATCGCTGAAAACAAAAAAAGCCTTGCATTATCGGTACTTATGCACGATACTCAAAGAACTTTGACGGATGTTGATGCTGATGCAGCTATCGAAAATCTGCTACAATTATTACAAAATGACTTCGGTGCAATTCTTAGAAATTAGGTGGTTAAACGATACGTTTAGTTTGTTGCTTTCGACAGTTATTTTTTTTGTAATATGTGATGTAGTTTGACGCGTAATAATAATTTTAAAATAAATATAAAAAGCTTTTAAAAGCTAGCAAAGAAATGGGAGCGGTCTATGACATTAACAAAAGCTGAACTTGCAGATTTACTCTATGAGCAAGTTGGGTTAAATAAACGTGAAGCCAAAGATATGGTGGAAGCGTTTTTTGAAGAAGTTCGCATTGCCTTAGAAGCCGGAGATAGTGTGAAATTATCTGGTTTTGGTAATTTTGAGCTACGTAAAAAGTCTGAGCGCCCTGGCCGCAACCCTAAAACAGGTGAAGAAATACCCATTACAGCGCGTCGCGTTGTCACTTTCCACGCGAGCCAGAAGCTCAAAGGTAAAGTAGAGGCTAATTACCTTAATTAAGATGGTGTTAATTAAAAGTAAGCTAATTAAATTGTCATTTGATTTATTGTGAATTAATCACAGTGCTAAATGAGAAAATGCAGTAATGAGTGAGCCCATCCAAAAATTACAATTGCCGCCTATTCCGGCTAAGCGTTACTTCACCATAGGTGAAGTGGCTGAGCTTTGCGGTGTTAAGCCACATGTGCTTAGATACTGGGAGCAAGAGTTTACACAGCTTAAGCCAGTAAAACGTCGCGGCAATCGTCGTTACTATCAACATCATGAAGTGTTATTGATTCGCCGTATCCGTGAGTTACTTTACGAGCAAGGTTTCACCATTAGCGGTGCACGCAATCGTCTAGATGGCCCAGATGGAGATGACTTTAAGCCAGATGCCGAATCGTCTAGTGTACAGTCAGCTAAAGTTGCAACGCAATCTAGCGATAATAATAGTTTTGATTTTGCGTCTGTCAAAGTTGAGCTATTAGAAATTTTAAATTTACTCCGTTCAGCGCCGCAGGTTAGCTAGTTTTACCTAAAACATATTTCTCTCGTGCTTTTATAGCAGTCATCCTTTTGCGTTATAATGAACCCTGTTGTAAGTTATATGCAACATCGGTTCGGGGCATAGCGCAGCCTGGTAGCGTACATGCCTGGGGGGCATGGGGTCGCAAGTTCGAATCTTGCTGTCCCGACCAATTAAATCAATACGTTATAAATAATTAAGTCAGCCATGCGCTGGCTTTTTTGTTATCTAGATGACGTTTTGGCTAACGATTAATATTTCTTGTTAGCTGGTAAGCGTCAAAACAATTCATCAGCATGGCTATGCTATGCTTAGGGCTATTATTTTACAATTTTCACACATGGCTCGAATACCACGCAATCTCAGTAAAACTCAACTTAAGACTAATGCCAGTCAAGACGTTGGCTTGATTTTGCCAGTGAGCCGCCCACATTTGACGACCGAGAAGACTGACCTGCACCCGCGAAATAAACACAGAGGTCGCTACGATTTTATTCAGCTTATTGCAGCTAACCCTGCATTAGAAAATTTCGTGAGATTAAATGCTTATCATGATGCCTCCATCGATTTTGCAAATCCAGAAGCTGTAAAAGCGCTTAATCAGGCATTGCTGAAACAATTTTATTGTATATCCGGCTGGGATATCCCTGCGCAGTATCTCTGCCCACCTATTCCTGGTCGAGCTGATTACATACATTACCTTGCTGATTTATTGGCATTAAGCAATACATCAGTGACTGGGCAGCCTAAGGTAATTCGGGTGTTAGATATTGGCGTAGGTGCTAATGCTATTTATCCGATAATTGGTTGCCGTGAATATGGCTGGCATTTTGTGGGGTCTGATATAGATGTCGTGGCATTAGCCAATGCGCAACAGATTATTGATCGCAATGCTGACCTTTCATCATTAATAACACTGCGTTTACAAACCTCAGCTTCGACTATTTTTAAGGGTATTGTGCAGCAGGGCGAGATTTTTGATCTTACCATGTGTAATCCACCTTTCCATACATCTTTAGCCGAAGCCCAAGCAGGTACGCAGCGGAAATGGCAGAATTTAAGTAAGAACGCGAGTAATGAGCTTGGTAAGCATTATCCGCAGGCTAAATCTGTAGCGCTTAACTTTGGTGGGCAAGCGGGTGAGCTTTATTGTGCGGGTGGCGAAGTGGCCTTTATAGAACGCATGATTAATGAGAGCAAGGAGTATGCAACTCAATGTGTATGGTTTAGTACCTTAGTTTCAAAGGCAACTAATTTACCTAGCATTTATCGCGCACTTAAAAAAGTTAACGCGGCGCAGGTTAAAACAATCGATATGGCCCAAGGTCAGAAGAAAAGCCGTATTGTTGCTTGGACATATCGCTAAGTCGTAGTTTAAGTTACTTACTACGCTGTAGACAAAATAGATGGAATGACGAAGGGTTGGAGTAAATTCATCCCCTTTTTCTTTGCGAATGTCCGCTTGTACTTGGCACGATTAATATACCGTTGGGCTGTTATGGGTCGGTAACCGCTAAATCCAGCGTCTGCTTTAAGGTAGATCTAATTCACTTATCGGTCTACCTGCAAAATAGTTTGCTATAAAGCAGACGGATATAAATTGGACTTGGGGCCAGAAGCGGACTGTTAATAAAGGAATGGCCTAATCGACATTAAGAAGATTAATATGGGGAGAATCTAGCCTACTTAGCACTCATGAAAGGTTAGTTGAGCTAAATCGTACCCAGCGACCTTAATACTTCAGCGTTAACCCCACATTGACAGAGCGGCCCATGCCTGGAACCGCCGTACCCCAAAGTGGCACCGAGCCAGTTGGCACTAGTGCAGTCGTCATAGTTGTGCCTTGGCCGACATAAGCGCCACCCAGTGGAAGGTAATAATGTGTATCAAACAGATTGTCAATACCAAAATCTAAACGTGCTTGCTTCCAGTTATAGCTAGAACGCAAATTCACCAAACTATAACCTGCTGTATTAATTTCGTTACGTGCATCTGAGGTGTGGTCTTTTGCCTTCACCATCAACAATTCAAGCGCGTTATCCCAAGCTTGGTAATTGTGTGTCAAGGTCAACTTACTATATCCCAAGCTTGGTAATTGTGTGTCAAGGTCAACTTACTATTAAGTGGCATGATGTTATAAAGGTCATCACCAGTAGCGCGGTTTTCACCATGGGTATACTTAAGTAGGCCTTTTAACGCAAATAGACCAACACTGGTTTGTGCCAACGGCATGTGGCCAGACACATCTAAACCATATAAGCGCGCAGACTGATTGGTGTAACGCAAGGTGGTGACTTGATCACTTAGCTGCGGTGTTCTAGCAACATTCGTTATGGCATTCCATTGAACAGCATCAATATAATCAGTCACGTAAGTAAAGTAAGGCGTGGCTTTAAGTCCCCAGTCTCGATCAGCAGCATGCCAATCTAAAGTAGTCGAAAGAGTATGGGCTTTTTCAGGTTTCAAATCCACGTTACCAAAGTAGCCGTTACCATCACCGACCGTATTATTCATTAATGCCGCCATCTGCCAAGTTGACCAAGTGTAACGTTCGTATAAATTAGGTGAACGCACCTTGCGAGCAAAACCAAAC
>CANNEG010000002.1:0-36329 GCA_947503455.1 Betaproteobacteria bacterium | reverse complement strand
CTTACGCATGGCGAGGTGAAAACGCCTGCCTTCATGCCAGTGGGCACTTATGGTACGGTTAAAGCCATGTCACCACTAGAGCTTAAAGAAATTGACGCGCATATCGTACTCGGTAATACCTTTCATTTATGGTTACGTCCTGGCTTAGAAGTCATTGCCGCCCATGGTGGCTTGCATCAATTCATGGGATGGGATGGCCCGATACTCACAGACTCAGGTGGCTTTCAAGTATGGAGCCTAGGCGCACTGCGTAAAATTTCTGAAGAAGGTGTGAAATTTCGCTCACCCATCAATGGCGATAGTTGTTTTTTAACCCCTGAAGAATCGATGCGGATTCAAAAGGTGTTGAATGCTGACATTGTGATGATTTTTGATGAGTGCACCCCCTATCCCGCTACTATTAAAGAAGCGAATGACTCCATGCAACTTTCATTGCGTTGGGCAAAACGTAGTAAAGAAGCACACCAAGGCAATTCAAATGCCTTATTTGGCATTATTCAGGGTGGCATGTATGAAGAATTGCGTGATGTTTCACTGGCTGGCTTAACCGATATTGACTTTGATGGCTATGCGATTGGCGGCTTATCTGTCGGCGAACCCAAAGAAGATATGTTGCGTATTTTAGCGCATACCGCCCCTAAAATGCCGCAAAACAAACCACGTTATCTCATGGGCGTAGGCACACCAGAAGACTTAGTGGCGGCCGTCAGTCAAGGTATCGATATGTTTGATTGCGTCATGCCCACACGTAACGCCCGCAACGGTTGGCTATTTACCCAATATGGCGATATTAAGATTAAAAATGCCGGCTATAAAACTGATACTCAGCCACTAGATGCAGATTGTGGCTGTTATACCTGCCAAAACTTTAGCCGCGCATATTTGCATCATTTACACAAGATAGGTGAAATTTTGGGATCGCGCTTAAATACAATCCACAATCTGCACTATTACCAAGTGCTGATGGCCGGCATGCGTAGCGCCATTGAAGCAGGCGAATTTGAAGCCTTTAAACAAGCTTTTGCGGCAAAGCGTGCGAGTTTATCCTAATGCGACTAGTCTGCAATAACTGGGAGTCTGTGTTAAAATTCGAAGCTAATTTTTTCCAACCTAAGCAATTATTTAAGAGGTAATGATCGTGTTTATTTCAAATGCATACGCAGCAGGCGCCACAACAGGTACAGATTTAATGAGTTTTTTACCACTCATCGTCATTTTTGTATTATTTTTCTTCATGATTATCCGTCCTCAAATGAAAGCTGCTAAAGAACAACGCGCAATGATTGCAGCCTTACAAAAAGGCGATGAAGTGATTACTAGTGGTGGCATAGTAGGTAAAGTGACTAAAGTGACTGATGCATTTGTAAGCGTTGAAATTGCTGCCAATACAGAAATTACCGTACAAAAACATGCAGTACAAAGCGCATTGCCTAAAGGTACGATTAAGGGCTTGTAATTTAAAGCCGTATTGATTCACCCTCAACCCGTTATTGACTAGAGCCAGACTATGAACCGCTATCCGATGTGGAAAAACATCTTCGTTGCAATCATGATTTTGATTGGGCTAATTTACACCATTCCAAATTTCTTTGGTGAATCGCCAGCGGTGCAAATTACACCAGCTAAAAATACAATGAAACTTGACGCAGCCCTACTAGGCCAAGTCGAGGCCATCTTTCAACAAGAAAAAATTGCCTACGATGGCGTATATCTTGATGCGCGTGGCGTGAAAGCGCGGTTCGCGAATACAGACACACAAATTAAAGCTAAAGATGTATTACAGGCAAATCTTGGTAAAGATTATACGGTGGCGCTCAACTTACTCTCTCGCTCACCTAGCTGGTTGCGTAACCTGGGTGCTAAACCCATGTATTTAGGTTTAGATTTGCGTGGTGGCGTACATTTTCTACTGCAAGTTGACATGAAAGCCGCATTAAGTAAAGCTGCTGAACGTTTTGTGGGCGACTTTAGAATCGCACTACGTAAAGAACGTATTTCTTACGTTGGTGTTAGCCGTGAAGGTGAAACCGTACAGATTAACTTCAATAATGAAGCCGAGCTCGTCAAAGCAAAATCCATTATTAGCAAAGAATATCCTAATTTAACGCTGACCGAATCGACTAATGGTGAAGAGAAAGCTTTAAAAGCCTCACTTAATTTAGTAGAACAAAAACGTATTCAAGATTTTGCCATTAAGCAAAATATTCAAACCTTACACAATCGCATTAATGAGCTAGGTGTAGCAGAGCCCATCATTCAACAGCAAGGCGCTGATCGCGTTGTCGTACAATTGCCTGGCGTGCAAGATACCGCCAAAGCAAAAGATATTTTGGGTCGTACCGCAACTTTAGAAATTCGGTTAGTTGACGAAGAAAAAAATGATGCCGCTACGCTAGAAAAGGCTGAAAAAGGCCAAGCACCATTAGGTGACGAGGTATTTAAAAACCGCGATGGTCGCACGATCTTAGTGAAAAAGAATGTAGCACTCACTGGTGATTACATTACTGATGCAGGTCCAGGCATTGATAGCCAATCTGGCAGAAATACCGTTAATGTAACGCTAGATGCGCGTGGTGCAAGAATTTTCCAACAAGTCACGCGTGAAAATGTCGGTAAACGTATGGCAATATTGCTGATTGAAAAAGGTAGCACTGAAGTCATCACCGCGCCCACCATTAACGAAGAAATTGGCGGTGGTCGCGTGCAAATCTCTGGCATGGCCAACACGCAAGAAGCCACTGATATTTCATTGCTATTACGCGCTGGTGCTCTTGCCGCGCCTATGGATATTATTGAAGAACGGACTGTCGGGCCTAGCATGGGCCAAGATAACATCAACCGCGGCATGCATTCAACCCTGTGGGGCTTTCTTGCCATCGCCGTCATGATGATGATTTACTATCAAGCGTTTGGCGTAGTCTCAGTAGCAGCGCTCGCCATTAACTTACTACTACTTGTGGCTATTTTATCGATGCTACAAGCGACCCTCACCTTACCAGGCCTGGCAGCGATTGCCTTAGCGCTTGGTATGGCGATTGATGCTAACGTGCTGATTAACGAGCGTGTACGTGAAGAGCTGCGCAATGGTAATACGCCACAAGCTAGCATTCATGCGGGTTATGAACGTGCATGGGATACTATTTTAGATTCAAACGTCACGACCTTAATTGCCGGCTTAGCACTATTTATGTTTGGTACTGGCCCAATAAAAGGCTTTGCAGTGGTGCACGTATTGGGCATTTTGACTTCCATGTTCAGTGCTGTGCTGGTGTCGCGCGCTATGGTAAATTTTATCTATGGTTATCGTCGCAAGTTAAGCAAATTATCTATCGGCCAAATTTACAAAGCCTAAGCTTAAAACCTATTATTTAGAGTAAAAAATTATGGAACTATTTAGAATAAAAAATGATATCCCCTTTATGAGTTACGGCCGCCTCACGACCGCAATATCATTGGTGACATTCATCTTAGCGATTGTATTTTTAGCCACACGCGGCTTAAATTTTGGCGTTGACTTTACTGGTGGCACCGTCATGGAAGTCAACTACCCACAAGCTGCCAACCTAGAAAGTGTCCGTAAAGCGGTAGACAGCATAGGCTTAAAAGAAGCCACAGTACAAAACTTTGGTTCTAGCCATGATGTACTCATCCGCCTACCTATCAAGACTGGCTTATCTGTTTCTCAGTTATCTGAACAAGTAAAAACTGCATTAGTAGCGGCCGACCCAATGGCAGAAGTTCGTCGCGTAGAGGCGGTTGGCGCACAAGTGGGTGATGAGCTTTATGAAAATGGTGGCTTAGCGCTATTTTTTGTGAGCTTAGGCATCGTGTTATATCTATGGCTGCGTTTTGAATGGCGTTTTGCTGTTGCAGCAATAGTCGCCAATATGCATGACGTAGTGATTATTTTAGGATTTTTCGCATTTTTTCAATGGGAGTTCAATCTGACCGTACTTGCGGCAATTTTGGCGGTATTAGGTTATTCGGTGAATGAGTCTGTCGTGGTATTTGACCGGGTACGTGAGAATTTCCGTAAAATGCGTAAAGCTAGCGTGGTGCAAGTCATTGATAATGCAATTACTCGCACCATGTCACGCACGATTATCACGCATACCATGACGCAAACTATGGTCGGCTCAATGTTACTATTTGGTGGTGAAGTATTACATAACTTTGCACTCGCGCTGACCATCGGCATTTTATTTGGTATTTATTCGTCTGTATTGGTTGCCTGCCCTATCGCAATGTGGCTAGGCGTAAACCGCGCCAACTTAATTGGTGATGTTGAGAAAAAAGAAGGCGCTACGAAAGAAGGTAGTAAAAAAGAAACTTTCGCTGAGCCACATCCATCAGACTTTGCGTCTTAAGGTTTTTCACAAATAGCATCCATCTTGTCAAGTACGCTTAATAATTAAGCATACTTGATTATTACCACTACACACGTATACACTCTTCATACTCTAAACAACTTAAAACTACTCATTGGACAACATTCCCATTTCTTGGCAGCTAGGCATACTCATGCTTTTGCTACTTATATCAGGTTTTTTTTCAATCGCTGAAACTAGCCTAATGTCGCTGAATCGTTATAGATTGCGACACCTGGTAATAAAAGGGCATCGTGGCGCCCGCTTAGCAAGCTTGCTCTTAGCTAAAACAGATAAACTACTAGGTGTAATCTTACTATGCAATAACTTTGCTAATGCCGCTTCAGCGACGCTGGTTACGGTGATTATTGTAGAGTTATTTGGTGAAGGCGAATGGGTTCTCATGGCAGGCACTTTAGCCGTAACATTCGCTATTTTAGTGTTCAGTGAAATCTCACCAAAAGTAATTGCTGCTGCATACCCAGAAAAAATTGGTATTTTTTGTAGTTATATACTCTACCCTTTACTTAAAGTTCTATACCCTGCAGTTTGGTTCATCAATTTATTCGTAGGAGCTTTACTGCGTCTACTAAAAATAAGAGTTAACTTTGAAGAAACAACGCAATCGCTCACCATGGATGAGTTACGTAGCATTGTGACTGATGCAGGACATTTTATCCCGAAAAAGCATCGGTCTATTTTATTAAATTTATTTGAGTTAGAGAAAATTACCGTCGATGATGTGATGACCGCTCATACGCAAGTGGAGGCTATAGATTTTGATGCGCCACTGGATGACATTTTGCAACAGATTGCTAATAGTCAACACACGCGGCTACCAGTTCGTCAAGGCGAGCATGAGGAAATCATAGGCATTTTGCATCTGCGCAAAATCATGTCCCAATTACGTGTCAATAATAAAACTAATGTCCTAGATAAAAAGATGTTACGTGAAGTGATTGCTGAACCTTACTTCATACCCTCTGGCACGCCACTTTATACACAAATCCATCAGTTTCAAGAAAAAAAACAACGTGTTGCATTAGTGGTTGATGAGTATGGCGAGTTCAAAGGCTTAGTGACCTTGGAAGATATTTTAGAAGAAATGATAGGCGACTTCACCACACAATCACCCTCTCGCCTAGGTAGCTATCGAAAAGAAACAGATGGTAGTTGGCTGGTTGATGGTAGTAGCACATTACGTGATCTCAACAAAAAGCTAAACCTGAGCTTTCCACTCGATGGTCCGCGTACACTCAACGGATTAATTATCGAGCATTTTGAAGATATTCCAGAATCCAACACCAGCTTCAAAGTTGGTAGTCATGTACTAGAAATTGTGCAAACTCAAGACCGTATTGTCAAAAGCGTTAAGATATTTCCTTAATCTGCTAGTCTTTTGCGTGCTTATTCCACACAATGAAATTTAATTATTCATTTACCATCAACCTATTCAAATTACACTTGAATTTTTTATAGGTTAGCTCAAAATAGACTCATATGGCTAACTTACCAAACGATAGCAGTACAATACTTAGGCCTGAAATAGCAAAAACAAAATTGCCACCCATGTTTAAAGTGTTGTTGTTAAATGATGATTTCACGCCCATGGAATTTGTAGTTGAATGTATAGAACGATTTTTTAACAAAAACCGTGAACAAGCGACAAAAATTATGCTCCAAGTACATACTGAGGGCGTAGGCGTCTGTGGCATATATCCACAAGACATTGCAGAAACAAAAATGAATCAGGTACTAAACTTCGCAAAAGCGCTGCAACATCCACTGCAATGCGAAGTGGATCCAGCTTAGTGGTAGGCGCAGTGTAAAAATTGAGTTGATTGATACTATATAGAACGTAAGGATTTAAAATGATTGCTCAAGAGTTAGAAGTTAGCCTTCACATGGCATTTATGGACGCTAGACAAAAGCGCCATGAGCTCATTACAGTTGAGCATTTGCTACTTGCGATGATAGACAATCCAACCGCGGCTGAAGTCATGCGAGCGTGTGGTGCAAAATTAGAAATATTACGCACCGAGCTCAATCAGTACATTGATGAGCATACCCCAACAGTCAATGGTCAAGATGACGTTGACACACAACCTACATTAGGTTTTCAACGAGTCATTCAACGTGCTATGTTGCATGTCCAGTCATCTGGGAAAAAAGAAGTAACGGGTGCAAATGTGCTAGTAGCAATTTTTGGTGAAAAAGATTCACATGCTGTATTTTTCTTGCACCAACAAGGGGTAACGCGACTAGATGTCGTTAATTTCATTTCGCATGGCGTGTCAAAAATTGCTGAAACATCTAAATCAGAAGGGGTAGATCAAGAGGTTGATGCAGAAGCTACACCTAATGGCGCTCTTGAAAATTACACGCTTAATTTAAACACACAAGTGGCTGCAGGCAAGATTGATCCACTGATTGGCCGTGGACCTGAATTGGAACGCGTCGTACAAACACTTTGTCGCCGTCGTAAAAACAATCCTTTATTAGTGGGCGAAGCTGGTGTGGGTAAAACAGCCATAGCTGAAGGCTTGGCACGCCGTATTGTTGAAAAAGATATCCCTGACGTATTGGCTAATGCCACTGTTTATTCACTAGACTTAGGTGCATTACTCGCCGGCACCAAATATCGCGGCGACTTTGAACAACGTCTTAAAGCAGTCATGAAACAACTGGCTGAAAAGCCGGAAGCTATATTATTTATTGATGAAATTCATACGCTCATTGGTGCAGGATCTGCCAGTGGCGGCACGCTAGATGCAAGTAATTTACTCAAACCAGCACTGTCAAATGGCACGCTTAAATGCATTGGTGCAACCACTTATCAAGAGTACCGAGGTGTGTTTGAGAAGGACCATGCCTTAGCACGCCGTTTTCAAAAAATCGATGTGGCTGAACCTAGCGTCGCCGAAACCATAGAAATATTAAAAGGCTTAAAATCCCGTTTCGAGTCTCATCACAACGTTAAATACGCGGTAAGCGCATTAACCACAGCTGCTGAGTTATCGGCTAAATACATCAACGACCGCCATTTGCCTGATAAAGCGATTGATGTGATTGATGAAGCAGGCGCTGCACAGCGCATACTGCCAAAATCGAAACAAAAGAAAGTCATTGGCAATAAAGAGATTGAAGATATCATCGCTAAAATTGCACGCATACCGCCTAAAAACATCTCTAGCGATGATCGTAGTGCACTTAAAACATTAGACCGCGACTTAAAATCGGTAGTGTTCGGCCAAGACAAAGCGATTGAAGTGCTGACCTCTGCCGTGAAAATGGCACGCAGTGGTTTAGGACAAAGCAATAAACCCATTGGCAATTTCTTATTTAGCGGGCCTACTGGTGTAGGTAAAACGGAAGTCGCGAAACAATTGGCTTATATTATGGGCATAGAATTGATTCGCTTTGACATGAGCGAGTATATGGAACGCCATGCTGTCTCACGCTTGATTGGTGCACCTCCTGGCTATGTGGGTTTTGAGCAAGGCGGGTTGATGACCGAAGCAATTACCAAGCACCCCTACTGCGTGTTATTGCTAGACGAGATTGAAAAAGCCCATCCTGATATCTTCAACATTCTGCTTCAGGTAATGGACCATGGCACACTCACCGATAACAACGGTCGCAAAGCGGACTTTAGAAACGTCACCATCATTATGACGACCAATGCAGGCGCAGAGAACTTATCTAAAGCGAATATGGGCTTTACCAACGCGAAGCAAATTGGTGATGAACAAGCCGATATCAAACGTCTATTCACACCTGAATTTCGTAATCGATTAGATGCAACGGTCTCATTCGCACCACTATCACAAGACATTATCATCCGAGTTGTCGATAAATTCTTAATTCAACTTGAAGACCAATTGCATGATAAAAAAGTCGAAGCAACTTTCAGTGATGCATTAAAAACTTACTTAGGCAAAAAAGGTTTTGATCCGTTGATGGGTGCACGTCCTATGGCAAGGTTGATTCAAGATACAATTCGCAAGGCTTTGGCTGATGAATTATTATTTGGCAAACTGGCTAACGGTGGCAACGTACATGTAGATATTGATGCTAATGATGAAGTGAAGTTGATTTTTGCTGATGATAAAGCACCCTCAGAAAGTGCATTAGCAGAAGTATAACTTTGAAATTTTTCTAACTGCAAAAATAACAGCCAGCTTATTCAATGTAAGTTGGCTGTTTTTCCATCACACTAACAAACAGCGTTGATTCAACTAACGTTCGAAGCCAAGCCTGCAATTTAGGATAAGGCGAAGCATCAAACCAAGCGACATCTACTGCAGCAAACTGCCGAACGAATGGGAATATGGCGAGATCAGCTAAGCTAGCCGAAGTGCTGAACAAATATCGATTTTCATGCAGTAAATTTTCCAGTTTTTGCAAAAAAATCTCACCATGTGCTCGATGCTGTTGCTGCGTTAAATTTGGCTGACGCTCAGGATATTTGTATGCATCTAAAGCTTGTTTAAACACACCATCATTTTCCAAAACAAGCGCCTCAGAACTCGCATCGATATGATCTATCAAGGGATGCTTTTTTAATGCCCAATACATGATAGCTAAGCTTTCATCTATCACGGTTCCATCTTGCAGTACTAATACAGGAACGGTGGCTTTAGAAGAGATTTGCAACATATGCGCTGGTTTATCACGCAAAGAAATTTCACGAATTTCGACGCCAATTTCTGCCAATTTGAGGGCCATACGTGCACGCATTGCATAGGGACAGCGGCGATATGAATACAATATGGGGAAAGCCATTACCCTAAAGATTTGCAAATATCATGTATAAGCTTAGGTCCTTTATAAATCAGCCCGCTATACACCTGCACAAGATTTGCCCCAGCCGCAATTTTTTCAGCCGCATCTGCGCCACTTAAAATACCGCCCACACCGATAATTGGCACAGCACCTTGCAAACGTTGTGATAATTGTTGAATCACCAAAGTTGATTTTTTTCGCACAGGTGCTCCAGATAATCCACCGGCTTCTTCAGCATGCTCAATGCCCTGCACGCTATCACGATCTAAAGTCGTATTCGTCGCAATCACACCATCAATGTTATGTTGCATCAACAAGTCTGCGATTTCGTTAATTTGCTCAAATTCCAAGTCTGGCGCTATTTTTAAGGTTATAGGCACATATTTACCATGCTGACTAGCAAGTTTAGTTTGCTCTAACTTAAGCGTGGCTAACAAATGCGCCAATGCCTCTTTTTCTTGCAAGGCACGCAAATTTTTAGTGTTGGGAGATGAAATATTCACAGTGATATAAGTCGCGTGCGCATAGACTTTTTGCATGCAAATCAAATAATCATCCACCGCATTTTCCATGGGCGTATCAAAGTTCTTACCGATATTGATGCCAAGCACGCCTTTGTATTTAGCGACTTTCACATTCTCGATTAAATGATCTACACCTAAGTTATTAAACCCAAAACGGTTCACAATCCCCTGTGCTTCTTTTAATCGAAATAAACGTGGCTTAGGGTTACCAGGTTGTGGGCGAGGTGTGACAGTCCCCACTTCAATAAATCCAAAGCCTAAAGCTGCCATAGCATCAATCACTGCGGCATTTTTATCCAAGCCAGCAGCCAAACCAACTGGATTAGGAAACGTAATGCCCATCACCTGCCGAGATTGACACACAGGAGGTGATGGATACAAGCTTAAAGCACCCAAGCGCTCAGCGGTGTTTAAGCTTTTTAAAGTAAAATCATGGATAGATTCAGCATCAAACTGAAACAATAGTGGGCTTGCGAGTGAATAAATGTTCATGATGAGATTTTACTTCATTCTCCACCATCCCCAAAATCAAGTAGCCGAAACATTCTTCTACTGTAAAGTAACGTAGCTTTTAATTGAATGTTAGCGCAAAGCCACCTCAACCAAGTTGTCACTAAATGTCGTCGAATGACCCATGTCACCAAACTCTGCTGAACTAATACAGTTCACGGTCCCATTATTGAGTTGTCGCCAATATCCTAAAGTCGCCACAACTATTCCGGCGTTCACATCTTCCGAGATTCTAGCTACTCCCGCAAATGCACCACGATCATTGAATACCCTCACCACATCACCCGCCTTAATATTACGTGCTGTAGCATCTAGCTGATTAATCATGACGAACTGTTCGCCTTGCCCTTTAATTTTATCTTCCACATTGGCATAGCAGGAGTTTAAAAAGCCATGACTCTTAGGTGAAATAATGTTGAGTGGATACTTGGCTGCTAATGCTGGATTACTATCTGGCGTTTCACGTGAGGCCAAGTAATCTGGCAATGAGTCCAAATCTTCCAATGGTTGAAATCCGTCATACATTTGACGGAAAGGCCCAGCTACAAAGTTCTTAGCCCCTTCTACCAAAAAGTGACACTTGCCTGTGGGTGTCGGGAATTCACCTTTAGCATGACGCGCACGTACATCTTTATCGCCAAACGCTTTTAAGCGAGCAAAGCCATGTTTACGTAAATAATCCAAATCAATACCTTCACAGGTTGGAGATGCCCAATCCACGTAATTTTCTAGGCATTCAGTATCGTTCCATTTAAAGTTATCTTCGGCGTAGCCCATTAACTTCGCTAAGCGCCTAAAAATTTCATTATTAGGTATCGCTTCGCCCGGTGGTTCTATACATTTTTCATTGTAAGTAAGGTAGAGATGACCCCATGACAACACCATATCTTCCATCTCTGCCCCCATGGCAGCTGGCAGGATAATGTCAGCATAAGCTGCAGTGTCGGACATAAAATGCTCAGCCACCACCAAGAATAAGTCTTCGCTTGCTAAGCCTTTGGCAATCTTATCGGTCTCTGGTGCTTGCGTGAGCGGATTGGTATTCCACACCATCATAGATTTAATCGGCGTTTTGAGGTTAAGCTCGCCGGTAAGCGCGCGACCTAATTGTAGGTTGTTCACAACAGGCGTACCCTCAGGGATTAAATCTGGACGAGAAATCACATCAAATTTATACGGATGTTCCCATACCGGAAATTGCAGAGCGCCCCCGCCGACATGCCGCCAAGCACCTATCAAAGCCGGCAAACAAGTGACTGCACGAATAGCTTGGCTACCCCCATAGCTACGCTCTAACGCAACACCTAAACGTATTGCGGCAGGCGGAGTAGTGGCATATTCTCTGGCAAATTTGCGTATATCATCGGCTGAGATACCTGTAATTTTTTCTGCCCATTCAGGCGTCCTATCTTTAGCGCGTTCGGCTAACTCAGCATAACCTACCGTGTAGTTTTCTACGTAGTCCTGATCAACCAAACCTTCATTGATAATGACATGCATCATTGCCATCGCTAAAGCGCCATCGGTACCAGGCTTAGGGGCAATATGCCAATCAGCTTCTTTGGCAGTTTTCGACGCATAGGAATCAATCACCACCACTTTTGCACCACGTTTTTGTGCTTCGTGAATAATGTGCCAATGATGTAAATTAGTGCTTACTGAGTTACAGGCCCAAATAACAATATACTTTGAGTGACTGAAGCTTTCAGGATCAACCCCCGCGGTAGGGCCAACGGTCAATAACCATGCGGTACATGACCCTTCTCCACAAAAGGTACGCTCACACACGGTAGCACCCATACGATTAAAAAATGCATCCCCGCCGTTTAAGCCATGCACCAAGCCTTGATTACCCAAATAACTGTTAGGCATAATGGCATGTGGACCATCTGTGGCTATAATAGCCTTCCACTTCGTGCTAATTTCATCTAGCGCCTCATTCCAAGTGATGCGCTTAAACTGTTTACTACCCTTAGCGCCTGTTCTTTTGAGAGGGTAAAGCAGGCGGTCAGGGTGATAATGACGTTTTTCATAATCTTTCAACTTAACGCATAAGCCGCCACGCGTCATGGGGTGTTCGGTATTGCCCGTGACTGATATGAGTTTGTCATCTTTAACCGTATAGACCATAGAACAGGTATCTGGACAATCATGTGGGCAACCCCCATGAAAAGTTTTCACATCAGACGGCTTATTCATTTTAAAAATCCCTCAAGTTATTAAAATTAGACCTTATCTTTATGGCCTTAACTATATACATAGTTGTATATCAGAGCAATTAATTAGCGCTTTTATTATTGATACATCTTGAGAAAATGAGATTAAAATTGCATTATGAATACACCGCTACTGTTATTAAATAATCTTACTCCTAGTCAATTTTTGGCTGAATATTGGCAAAAAAAACCCTTGCTGATTAAAAATGCAATCCCCAACTTTGAGGGCTTGTTGAGTCCAGAAGAATTGGCTGGCTTAGCTTGTGAGGACGATGTGCAATCGCGCATTGTTGAGTACATTAAAGGGGAATGGCATGCACATCATGGTCCTTTTGATGATGATGATTTTGCAAAGTTACCAGAGAAACCATCCAAAAAACATAACTGGACATTATTAGTACAAAGCGTCAATCATTACTTACCAGAAGCATCTGCACTGCTGCAACAATTTGACTTTATTCCACATGCACGACTTGATGATCTCATGGTCAGCTACGCCCCTGACGGTGGCGGCGTAGGGCCTCACTTTGATAGCTATGATGTGTTTCTACTGCAGGGTCAAGGTAAGCGACTTTGGCGCATTAGTGAGCAATCTGACTTAACTTTAGTTGAAGGCGCACCCTTACGCATTTTAAAGAATTTTGACACCGCGCAAGAATGGCTACTAGAGGCAGGAGATATGCTGTATTTACCACCTCATCTTGCGCATTGGGGGGTCGCTGTATCAGACGGCGGTAAAGATTGTATGACCTACTCTATCGGTTTTCGAGCACCAAAGAATCAAGAGCTTGCCACTGAGTTTTTAGGGTTTATGCAGGATAAATTGAATCAAGACCAGCTTGTACTTGATGGCATTTATCAAGATGCTGATTTAACTTTGCAATTACACCCTGCTGAAATCGGCAAGAAAATGATTCATACGGTCAGTGAAAATTTACAGAAAATTAAATGGTCTGATGAAATGGTTTCAGAATTTCTAGGCACCTATCTTTCAGACCCCAAGCCAGACGTGGTTTTTGATGCTAATAAAAAAATAGCTTTACGTGCTTTTTCTGAAAAAATGACAACTATCGGTATCGCACTTGACCTAAAAAGCTTAATGCTCTTCTCCGGCGATGATTTCTTTTTAAATGGAGAGATGGTAAATTTCACTGGTGAATCAGCAACTATATTAAAAATACTTGCTGATAATCGAAGTATTGTTGCCGAGAATTTAAAAGCCTATCCATCGATAGATTCAATACTGATACAACAACTCTATGATTGGTATATTGCTGGTTACCTACATTTAATCTCTTAGCATAAATGATTAACATCAGGACATCAGAAAGCTATGAATAAGAACACAACACTCATTCCAGACCAAATTCTTGTTGGTGAAGAACTCTACGCTGAAGCCATTAATATCATTTTATCAAGCGCGGAACATGAACTGGTTATTTTTGACCAAGACTTAAGTCATGGAGATTTTGCAAGTAATCAAAAATTGAATCTATTTCAACAGTTTTTAAATAAAAGCCCCGACAGCCATCTAACAATCATTTTGCAAGATACTACGTATTTCCAAAGTAAATGCCCGAAACTATTAAACTTACTAGCTATTTACAGCCATAAGATGATTGTGTATCAAACCAATCAATCAGCAAAGCATGCAAAAGACTGTTTTATATTGGCGGACAAACAACATTACATCAAACGAATTCATATCGACCAAGCCCGCTTTAAATATGGATTAAACGACATTGCAACTGCAAACTTACTATCTTCAAGATTCGAAGAACTATTAAATGCTACTCAACATGTGGTTCCAACTGCAGGCTTAGGCTTATAAGCAACACTTTATCGGGCAATAATGAGCTACAAATGAAGATTTGACCCCTTACAATTGTTAATGTTTTGTAAAAATAAGCCTTTTTTATAAAAATTATCAGTCTAGTCATGAAAATCGCTAGTTTTTTTTTAAATTACTGGTAAAATTTCGAGCACTCGGTATGCTAATTAGATAAAACTTTTGAGCGGTTATCGAAAAAGTTTTTTTAACCAGTTCTAAACCTTTAAGGAATCAAAATGACACGTTCACTTTTACTTGCTGCATTGTTAGCTCTTGCTGTTACCGCTTGTGGCGAAAAAGCTGCTGAAGCTCCTGCTGAAGCTCCTGCTGCTGTTGAAGCTCCTGCTGCTGAAGCTGCACCTGCTGCTGCACCTGCTGAAGCAGCTCCTGCTGCTGCACCTGCTGAAGCTGCTGCTGCACCTGCTGAAGCTGCTAAGTAATTAGCTTTTAGTAATAAAAAAGCCGACTTTTAGTCGGCTTTTTTATTTTCTACATGACTCAACATCACTAGCTAATCACTCGCCAATCAAACCCTATCATTTGATCTGCAACACCAATCCAATCTTCTTCACACCCTAATACTTTAGCCAAAGCCATTTGGGCCAATTTTGGTGTGTTATTTTTAGCACTTAAATGTGCCGCCACAATATGCTGCAATTGACTATTATCTAATTTAGATAATATGTTGGCAGAATCTGAATTCTCTAAATGCCCTAAATCCCCACCCACACGCTGTTTTAATGACCAACTATAAGGTCCGGCTTGCAACATGCTGGCATCATGATTGCATTCTAATACCAATGCCTTGCAGCCACTTAACTGATCTTCTATGTGAGGGGTGCTACGACCTACATCTGTGAGCACACCCAATTGATGATTACCGTCAGTAAATACACACTGTACGGGCTCACGCGCGTCATGCGGCACAGGGTAAGGTTGTACCTGTATGTCGTTAATTGCAAAAGGCGTATGGCTATCAACCACATTTAACTGAATATCGTGTTGATTGGGCATATAACGGCTCACCATTTTAAGCGTGCCATAGGTAAGCCACACTGGGATTTTGTACTTTGCAGCCAACTTAAATACACCGCCTGCATGATCATCATGTTCATGCGTAATAACAATGCCCGTCAAAGTACTAGGATCAACACTCAAACGTCCAAGCCTAGAAAGCGTTTCTTTAAGGCCGAAACCACAGTCCAACATCAGCGTGGTGTGATGCACTTTTACCACTAGCGAATTGCCAGCACTACCACTACCTAGTGAGGCAAAACGCATAGCTTCTGAACCTTAATTCGCAATGGGCACTATTTTAACTGCTCATACATGAGCGCCACAATCCGGTTTGCCGTGGTTGTACTAATACGCGCGCCTTCTTTATCTACGACCGTCACAATTGCATTATCTTTATCGCCATCAGCGACTTTAATACGATATTGTTTTTCTGGGTTTACTTTTTGCTTATCATCTGTACCCCAGAATTTTAGTTTTTCAACCATACTTTTTTCATCTTTATTGCTAACTGTTCCAGCGTCTTTTTTATCATCGTCACCCCAGAATTTTAAGGTATCTAGCAAGCCCTTCTTTTTCTTAGGCGTGTCGTCAATATCAACATCCGCATAACGCACAAAGAATATACCGTTAGAACGATCTTTATCTTCAATCACGAAACCAACTCTATCCAAAGCCAAACCTACTCGACGCCAAGCGCGGTCAAAAGCATCATTTAATTTCAATGTGGCACTACCATCAGCTTCCTTGATGACTTCAGCACGTTTCAAAGTCACGCCTTGTGCAATAATCTCTTTTGATTTTTGCTCAGCAACGCCTAGTTTCACCATTAAACGGCGCAATAATTCAGCGTCTAACTCTGCATCTCGCACATCCTGTGCGACGGTTGCCTTACCCTCTACTTTATACCCTGTATCAATCTCACCATATCGTGTTTTTGTCTTATTTTTATCGGCATCTGGCGTTTTTGAAATTGAACGATGTGTCATGTAAATTTCGGTTGTGCCCGCTTCATTACCGCGGTCGATACGTGTACGAAATTTTTTCTTATCCGTAAAATTCGATAATTTATCTAGCCATTTATCAACCTTATCGCCTAAATTACCCGTCTCATCTTTTTTGATTGCTTCAGAATCAATCCATTCGGTTTCCATCACGCCCAATTGTGCATTTTCTGAACGCACAGCAAACCCTTGATCTGCCCAAAACTCGAGGATGACTGGCCATACTTTTTCAGCAGAGGAATTCACCACTAACCAACGTTGCGCACCGGCTTTTTCTAATCTAACGCCATCTGGTGTCACCAACACTTTTTCAACGCCAACCTCTTGGCCTTCTTGTGCTTGGCTATAGCTTGAATAGTTAGTACTGCCAGGAATAGAATAGGCATCACTCACTGGACTCGCCGTTAAATCAGGGGGTACTTCTAGCGGACGAGAACGTCCAGCACCTTTATAATCTGAAGTATTATTGATAAAAGGAATCGAGTCGCACGCAGCCAAGCTTACGATAACCAGTATATAAATAACGCTATGTTTGATATTTATTTGTTTCATTCAGACCTCTGTATAAAATACTTTATAAATCGCTGTAACTAGCAATGTAATTAAACACTATAAAAGCTGTGCGGGTTTGCAAGCGTTTCGCAACACTTCATGGTATTGCGCCGACAAATGTACCATCGGCAACCTAATGCCAGACTTTATTAAACCCATTTGTTCCAAAACCCATTTCACCGGCATTGGGTTCGCCTCAACAAAGAGTTTTTGGTGTAACTGGAATAATTTTGCATTAATCTCACAAGCAGTCTTAACGTCACCCGCTACCGCAGCGACGCACATCTCATGCATGAGCTTGGGTGCTACGTTAGCGGTGACTGAAATAACGCCTTTACCACCTAACAACATCAAGCTCATAGCCGTTGCGTCGTCACCACTCAATACAGCAAAATCTTTAGGCGCCCGTAACAACAAATCTGTCCCGCGCTCGATGCCGCCAGTTGCATCTTTAATACCAATAATATTTGCGTGCGCGGCTAAACGTAGGGTTGTATCGTTAGTAATGTCGCAGGCCGTACGCCCAGGGACGTTGTAAAGAATTTGAGGGATATCTACCGCATCAGCAATTGCTTTAAAGTGCTGATACAAACCCTCTTGACTAGGCTTGTTGTAATAAGGCGCGACTAATAAACATGCATCTACGCCTAATTCTTTAGCTTTTTGCGTCAGCGTAATGGCCTCTTTAGTTGAATTAGCGCCAGTGCCTGCAATTACAGGCACTCGGCCATTCACTTGATTCACCGCCGTTTTGATTAATAAGCAATGTTCATCAACATCTACCGTAGGCGATTCACCAGTCGTACCTACGATTACAATACCATCAGTGCCTTGGTCGATATGAAATTCAATCAACGCCTTCAAAGAAGGGATGTCTAAACTACCGTCTTCGAACATTGGCGTGACAATTGCCACCAAACTGCCTCTGGCAAGCAAACTTCCTTGGCCTACTGAACCGCCTTGTAACATACGCAAACCTAAAGTATTCATAATCTTATATTTTAACTTAAAAGCTAGGTGAATATACAGCTTCTCAATGCAAAGTTTCTCTAGGAAAACTGAATAACCTATCAAGATTAATCGATACGCACAACTCCATATAGATACGTTTATCTGAACTTTTTAAGAATTAACTCATGGTCACATGTAAGACAAACAGATGATTTGTGTGATTTTTTACTTAATTAATAGAGGCGCCCTAAAGCATAAACACGTTATAATTTAGGCTATCATTTTAGATAATTACCATGACTATTGATTTTCATCATTACATCATGATTCTAATTGGCACAGTGCTTGTGAATAACATCGTGCTAGTTAAAATCCTAGGACTTTGCCCATTTATGGGCGTCTCTAAAAAATTAGAAGCCTCCATCGGCATGGCTGGCGCAACAGCATTCGTGCTCAGCATAGGTTCAATGACAAGCTGGGGTATCAACCATTATTTACTTGAGCCCAACAGCTTACAGTACCTTCGCACGCTTTCATTTATTGTCATCATCGCTGGCGTAGTTCAACTGACTGAAATGGTGATGGAAAAAAACTTTCCGCCCCTGTATCAAGGGTTAGGTATCTTTTTACCACTCATCACCACCAACTGCGCTGTGCTAGGTATTCCATTATTAAATGCGCAGGCCAGTCATAGCTTTATTGAATCACTTTTCTATGGCTTAGGCGGCGCTATCGGATTTTCGCTGGTATTAATTCTATTCGCCTCTATGCGCGAACGCCTAGAAGCCGCGGACATCCCCGTGGTACTCAAAGGATCGGCGATAGCCATGGTTACCGCCGCACTCATGAGCTTAGCGTTCATGGGATTTGCTGGCCTCGATAAATATTAGGCAATATATCTCAGTTATAAAAACATGCTAACCGCACTTTATATCATGCTTGGCCTTGCCCTAGTTCTTGGGGTGTTATTAGGCATTTCTGCTTTACTATTTAAAGTCGAGGGCGACCCTTTAGTGGCACGGATTGATGCCATTTTACCGCAAACCCAATGTGGGCAATGTGGCTATCCTGGGTGTAAACCCTACGCAACAGCCATAGCAGCCGGTGAAGCGGATATTAATCAATGCCCCCCTGGTGGCGATGCTGGCGCGCATGCGCTAGCAGATTTAATGGGTGTGGAATATAAGCCTATTAATGCAGCTAATGGTGTAGAAAAACCCAAGGCGGTGGCTTTTATTGATGAGGCAACTTGCATAGGTTGCACACTTTGCATACAAGCCTGCCCAGTGGATGCTATCCTAGGTGCAGCGAAGCACATGCACACAATCATTACTTCTGAATGCACCGGTTGCGAGCTATGTTTGGCGCCTTGCCCAGTCGATTGCATTACGATGATACCAATCGCTGAAAATCCAGACAATTGGAAATGGAAATACCCTGTCATACCAATCATAGCGCTACCTTTTGAAGCAAATAATGCCAATTAACAACGCACTTTAAATAGTAGAAAATATAAATAAAACTTAAGCATGAATGCAATTATCAACTTTGCGAGCAATTTAATTCGCGGCGTCTCTAGCAACAAAGACGTCTTTAAATTCAATGGTGGCGTACATCCGCATGATCACAAAGCCGAATCAACCACGCTTCCTATCGCCCAGCTTGCCATCCCTGAAAAACTCATACTGCCGCTGCGCCAACATGTAGGTTATATTCCTAAAGTTTTGGTGCAAGTAGGCGACTTTGTACTAAAAGGTCAAATGCTTGCAGAACCAGAAGGCGCGGTATCGGCAGCAATTCATGCGCCGACTTCTGGCACGATTACCGCCATTAGCGAGCAAATCATTCCACACCCGTCTGGTCTACCTGATATGTGCATCACGCTAACACCAGATGGTAAAGATACTTGGGTGCAATTACAGCCAACGGACTGGCGCAATACCGATAAAAAAAGATTGGTAGATAAATTGCGCGCATCAGGCATTGTTGGCTTGGGTGGCGCGACCTTTCCTACACATATTAAATTGCGTACAAACGGCAAATCTAACGTACATACCTTAGTGATTAACGCAGCGGAGTGCGAGCCATATATCACTTGTGATGACATGCTAATGCGCGAACGTGCAGACCAAGTCATCAACGGAATAAAAATCGTACAGCATTTGCTTGGTGCAGAAAAATGTATCATAGGTATTGAGGATAATAAACCTCAAGCAGCCCGTGCAATGACAGCAGCCTGCGCCAATAAGGAGTTGCAAGTAAAAGTAGTCCCTACGCTTTACCCTAGTGGCGATGCGCGGCGCTTGATTCATCTGCTACTTGATATTGAAATTCCAAATGACAAACGCTCGACTGACGTTGGCATACAAGTATTTAACATCGCCACTGTGCTGGCGGTATACCGTTATTTTGAATTCGGCGAGCCCTCCATTAACCGCATAGTGACGATGACAGGCAATGTAGAAAAGCCTCAAAATTTTGAAGTGTTATTTGGCACACCGCTACAATCATTAATAGCCGCAGCTGGTGGCGCCAAAGCGGGTACTACACATTACATCATGGGCGGCCCAATGATGGGTTTTGATTTGCCTAACGAGCAAGTACCCATTACAAAAGCAGCTAATTGCATTATCGCCACAGCGCCTAATTTATTTCCTGCACCACCACCGGCCATGCCATGCATACGTTGTGCGCGTTGTGCAGATGCCTGCCCAGTTAGCTTACAACCACAAGAACTTTATTGGTTTTCGAAGTCTGATAACTTTGAAAAAGCGCGCGACTATAATCTATTTGACTGTATAGAATGTGGCTGTTGCTCTTATGTCTGCCCTAGCGACATTCCACTCGTCCAATATTATAGGTACGCAAAAAGTGAAATTATTGCCTCAGATAAAGCCAAAGAAGCGGCTGATCTAGCGCGTGAACGCAATGAATTTAGATTGGCGCGTATTGAACGAGAAAAATTAGAGCGCGCGCAAAAACATGCTGAACGCGCACAAACAGGCAAAGCTGAAATTAAAGGCGTTGAGGCCAACACAACCCACCTCTCCTTAGAAAAAGATGAACCCACAGCTAATGCACAAACAACCACATTGGCGCCAAGTGACAAACAAGCAGCTATTGCCGCCGCAATAGCACGCGCTAAAGCGCAAAAAGTAGCCTCTACCCCAGCATTAGCTTCAGATAATAAAAGTTCAGCGCCTAAAACGAATGAAGCTCAAGCAAAACAAGATAAGCAAGCCATGATTGCTGCAGCGATAGAACGCGCAAAAGCAGCAAAATTAGCGGCAATCCAAGCGGGTGTTTCACCTAAAAATATTGAAAATGTAAGTGCTACAATTCAAACTGAAATCAATGAAACTGACGCAATACGCGAAAAAGTAAACATCACCACCAAAACCAAAGTGGCAGATTAAAATAGGATAACCATTTGAACCGCTCACCATACATTACTAACGCACCCACCGTCACCAGTATTATGCTTAAAGTATTGCTGGCACTAGTTCCTGGCATCGTTGCTTATACATGGATTTATGGCGGTGGGATTTTAGTGTCTCTTACACTCGCCACGACTACCGCGATAATCTGCGAAGCGGTCTTACTTAAAATTCGCCAACGTCCAATTAAACCTTACTTAATCGACATGAGCGCCGTAGTAACGGCATGGCTACTTGCTTTAGCACTACCCCCTTTAGCACCTTGGTGGCTAGTCGTGGTGGGCACATTTTTCGCAATCGTCATTGCAAAACAGCTTTATGGCGGACTGGGCTACAACCCATTTAATCCCGCGATGGTAGGCTACGCTGTACTACTTATTTCATTTCCACTCATTATGACTAAGTGGCCTGTGCCCTTATTATTAGCTGAACACCCACTTAGCTTTGTGGAACAACTTAACTTCATTTTCAGCAATATGCTCCCCTCGGAAATTAAAGTGGATGCGATTACGTCAGCCACCCCACTCGATTACTTGAAAACACAACTCATGCTCAAACACGAAGTGAGCAATATCAACCAGGCACCTATATTTGGCATGTTTGGCGCTAAAGGTGGAGAAGTTGTCACGGGGGCCTATTTATTAGGGGGCCTGTATTTATTGCAACAACGCATTATCAGCTGGCATTTACCCACAGCATTTTTAGCGGCATTAGCTATCATTTCACTCACATTTTATGCAGTTGAGCCTACTCACTTTGCTAATCCAATGTTTCATTTAATGAGTGGCGCATCAATGTTATGTGCATTTTTTATCATTACCGACCCAGTCAGTGGCCCAACTACACCAAAAGGCAAACTCTACTTTGCTGCTGGCGTTGGTGTACTCACTTATTTAATCCGCGTCTATGGCGGCTACCCAGACGGCGTAGCATTTGCCGTGTTGCTGATGAATATGTGTGTACCCCTAATTGATGCACTCACTCAACCTCGCGTGTTTGGTTACGAGAAATAGTATGTTTAGCAATGCAATATTTAAAAATGCTTTAAAAACTGCGATTACCATGCTGGCCTTTGCCTTTGTCGGCACATCGTTACTTGCCTATGTGTTTGACATTACTCGTGCACCTATCGAGGCTAGCGAGAAAGAAGCCCGATTAGCGCTGTTTAAGGAAATTTTACCCGTCAACGTATATGACAATGATTTACTGAAAGAGGTTGTAGATATTGGCCCCAATGATTTATTAGGCAACCGCGTCAGCACTATCGCTAATATTGCAAAATATAATCATAAAACTGCAGGCGTGATATTAGAGGCGATTGCACATGATGGGTACAGTGGCGACATTAAACTACTCATCGCAATCCGCGCAGATGGCTCAATTAGCGGCGTACGGGTACTAGCACATAAAGAAACACCTGGCTTAGGCGATTACATTGATATAGCTCACGGCAAGTGGATAAAACTATTTGATGATGAATCTGTCAATAAAACACCACCGACAAACTGGCAGGTTAAAAAAGATGGTGGTAAATTTGATTACATGGTCGGTGCTACCATTACGCCGCGCGCTGTAGTCAAAGCAGTTTTAAAAGCTTTACAGTTTTATGAAATGAATAAACAAGCGCTTTTTGCAGTTACCCCTTAAAAATGGCTTAGGAATTTTTGATGAGCAACCTCTATAAAGAAATCACTCTCAATGGTCTTTGGAAACAAAACCCCGGTGTAGTGCAGCTATTAGGCTTATGCCCAACGCTAGCAGTAACGACAACTGCTGTGAATGGCCTAAGCTTAGGTATTGCAACCGCTCTAGTCATGGCAGCCTCTAATGGATCAGTATCTCCCGTTCGAAAATTTATTCCTAGCGAGATTCGTGTCCCTGTATTCATTTTGGTCATTGCAGTATTGGTGACAGTCATCGATTTATCCATTAATGCTTTTGCCCACCCTCTGCATAAAGTCTTAGGCATTTTCATCCCACTCATTGTGGTGAATTGCATCGTACTCGCTCGAGTTGAGTCCTTTGCAGTCAAAAACTCACCTGCACCCTCCATTCTAGATGGGTTTATGATGGGCTTAGGCCTAGCTTTAGTACTTGGCTTATTAGGTGCCATGCGCGAAATTTTAGGTAAAGGTACCTTGTTTTCTGGTATAGATTTAGCCTTTGGGCCGGCAGCGAAGCAATTTGTGTTGACGATTATTCCTGATTATCATGGCTTTTTATTGGCTGTATTGCCGCCCGGTGCATTTTTAGGGTTAGGGACTTTAATTGCAGTGCGTAACTTGATTGAAATTAGAAAAACGGCCAAGACTCATACACCAACGCCAGTACTCAAGCCTATACTCAGTCATTAGTAGTTATTCGGCAAGCTTATCAATCTGTTCAGAAGTCAGTGATGAATGCTGAGAAACGCTTTGAAATATTTAGACGCCTAAGTGTCGCTATACCCAATCCAACAACAGAACTCAAACATCACAGCACATTTGAACTATTGATTGCAGTGATTTTATCCGCACAAGCCACCGATAAAAGTGTAAACCTAGCCACCGATAAACTATATGCCATTGCCAATACGCCAGAAAGCATATTAGCGCTAGGCATATCGGGCTTAGAGCAATTCATTAATACGATTGGGCTATATCATGCCAAAGCCAAAAATGTTCTGGCCACTTGCCAAATGCTCATCACGCATCATCAGTCACAGGTGCCCAATACACGTGAAGCCTTAGAGCGTCTTCCGGGTGTCGGACGTAAAACTGCCAACGTCATTTTGAATACCGCATTTGGTGAACCAACCATCGCCGTGGATACACATTTATTCCGACTAGGCAATCGCATTAAACTCGCTACTGGCAAAACTGTCTTAGAGGTAGAACATAAATATCTCAAAACAATACCGGCAGAATTTATGCAAGATGCACACCATTTACTAATTTTACATGGCCGCTATACCTGTATTGCGCGTAAGCCAAAATGTGCGGCATGCTGTATTGAAGATTTATGTGAATATCAGGCAAAAGAATATAACGTGGTAAATAATTAAAATGAGTTTATACAATCCAAGTCGAGATCAAGCGCGACAATTTTTATTCGACGCTTGGTCTAAATTTCAGCAAAAACTAACACTGACAGATTTAGAAAAAATTGCGGTTGAAGTTATACAAATGCATCCTGAATATCATTTTGTATTCAATTCACCAGAACGCTATATGGAACAACAATATTTTCCAGAAATAGGCGAGACTAATCCTTTTCTGCATATCTCTTTACATTTATCAGCCATTGAGCAAATTAGCATCAATCAGCCAATAGGCATTACATCCATCTACAACCAACTTTGCACACAACATCACGACAAACACGCATCGCAACATGACATATTAGAATGTCTTGCTGAAACCATTTGGTATTCCCAACGCCACAATGTGCCATTAGATTCAGCACATTATCTTGACCTATTGAAAGTAAAAATTAGATGAGAATTTTTAATCCAAGCATCTAAACTTAACTTACCAGCACCACCTAATAACAAAGGCATAAACATTATCAAATAAATAACTGGCAACTTGTAATTACCAAATCCATCACCTGCTTCATCTACGAGACGATAGCCCTTTAGAAGATCTGCTAAAGAGAAGACCTGCTCAGGTATATGCACCGTCAATATTGCCACTATCGTTAATATCATTAAAGACACCGTAAAAAATCGTGTTGCAAAACCAACGAATAAAGCAATTGCCCCAAAAATCTCAAAATAAGTGGCTAGATTCCAGCTGACATCGATTGATACTAAATTGAATGGGAAAGGAAATTGCAATTCAGAAAACCAATTCTTACCATGATATTTTTCCAATCCTGACTCTAGAAACTCCCAAGCCAACAAACTGCGTAAAAATAATTGAGGAAGCCATGTAGTAGTCTTATCTAATAACGAAGTCGCTTGCAAATAGAATCTTACAGGACTAACTTTCCTTACAATGCTGGGCATAATTTTATCCTAATAAAATTAGTGACTTACTTTAGTCGCATAATACCCAAACCCCTTACAAAAACTATATTGATAATCAAAGTACATTCATGATTAAATGTTGAAATGAAAAAAACACATGAATGGCTTAACGACCATGGTGACTACTTATATCGCTTTGCTTTGGCAAGACTGCGCGATTCACATGCTGCAGAAGATGCTGTACAAGAAACTATGCTTGCGGCTGTCAAAAGCAATAGCTTTGATGGTAAATCTTCAGCTCGTACTTGGCTTACAGGCATACTGAAACATAAAATCATTGATCTGCAACGCAAGCAAATTCGCGAGCAGCCATTATCTGACTTAATCGACTTAGATGCATCCGATACCAGCATGGACGACTTTTTCGACAAAAGTGGCCATTGGCTTGATAAGCCACAAACATTGGATATGCCCGAAAACGCACTTGAGCAAAAACAATTCTTAACTATTTTAAGTGATTGCATGGACAAGCTACCTGCTAAATTAGCCGCAATCTTTATGATGAGAGACGTACATGAAACAGATAACGAAAATATTTGTAAGGAACTTGGAATCACTGCGACCAATGCTTGGGTGATGCTGTATAGAGCCCGCATGGGATTAAGAAAATGTCTAGAGATGAATTGGATTGCAGGGTAATCCGGTGAAAATAATGCTTACTTGCAAACAAGCCAGCCAGATTATCTCTCAGTCATTAGATAATCCGTTGTTATGGTCAGACCGCATGAGATTAAAGTTTCATCTTTTTATTTGCGACGCCTGTAGTCGTTTTGGTCATCAGCTACATTTGTTGGCTAATGCGGTGAAACGCATCAAGAATGAAACTGAAAATGACAGCACTATACAGCTTAGCTTAGAGGCAAAAGCAAAGATTTTGAATGCAATTGCATCTAAAAACCATTAAACACCGTATTAATTTATCACATTACTTTTAATCATTAATAAAGGATTTAGTATGAACAACACTCAAAAATCAATCGCACTCGCTATCAGCGGTGCATTCGCGTTATCAATCGCTGCTAGTTCAGTGAATGCTGCAGAAAACCCATTTGCAGTGAAGTCATTATCTTCAGGCTATCAAGTTGCTGACAATGCAACAGGTAAAATGAAAGATGGTAAATGCAGCACAGGAAAATGTGGCGCAAGCAAAAAAGCTGCGCTAAAAAAATCACAAGAGGAAAAAGCTAAAGAAGGTAAATGTAGTGCTGAAAAAATGCAAGGCGGCAAAATGAAAGAGGGTGATTGCAGCGCTGAGATGAAGAAAGAAATGCCAGATAAAGCATCTCAAGCTAAATAACACTTCGCTGACAGATTTATCCTGACTGACACTTGGCTTTAAACCATGAGCTTACTCAGTAATAAAACAAGTAATATTCAAGGCGTAGGTTTGGGGTTAAAGCGCGAGCTGATACCCCAGATTCAAGCTGCTTTTGGTAATGAGTCGATTGCTAATATCAACTTTGTTGAAATTGCACCGGAAAACTGGTTAGATATTGGCGGAAAATCTGCTAAACAGCTTGATTGGTTTGTAGAGCGCTACCCTATTGTTTGCCATGGCTTATGTTTATCTCTTGGTGGGTTGGCACCTCTCAATACGGCTTTTTTACAGCAAGTAAAAAGGTTTTTGCTTCAATATAACATTCCTCTGTATACCGAACATTTAAGCTACTCAACTGATGGCTACAATGGCCAACAAGGGTATTTATACGATTTACTACCCATACCATTTACTGAAGAAGCCGTGCATCACGTTGCTCAGCGAATACGTCAAACGCAAGACATTTTAAGCCAACGCATTGCCATAGAAAATGCTTCTTTTTATGTGCAAGCTCCAATCTCGTCAATGGATGAATTGACGTTTATCAAAGCCGTACTAGAAGAAGCCGACTGCTTCTTACACTTAGACATTAACAACCTTTACGTCAATAGCGTTAATTTTGGCTTTGACGCACATGTATTTTTGCATGGCATTCCGGGCGAGCGCATTGTGTATTCACACATGGCAGGTCATTATCAGCAAGCGCCGAATCTTTTGATTGACACGCATGGCACAGAAATCATTAACCCTGTATGGGTATTGCTTGCAGAGGCTTATGAACTCTTTGGGCCATTGCCTACCTGTTTAGAGCGAGATAACAACATACCGCCTTTGCTAACACTGATGCATGAAGTCAATAAAATTGCGGATATCCAAAATAAGTATTGATCTTAGACATGACAAAAGATATCCCTAATTTTCAGCAGTATCAGCAAGCATTTACCGCCTATATTCGTGACCCTATTGGCCAACCTAGACCAAAAAATGTGGCAATTAAAGGCATGAATGTTTATAAGGAAATTGTGTTTAACAATCTCTTTGAATCTGTTTCAGCCTGCTTTCCCGTTGCGCGAAAAGTCATGGGAAAGCGAGCTTGGTTAAGCTTAATACGTAAATACTTTCGAGTGCATTCTGCCAGCACGCCAATTTTCAGAAAAATTCCTGAAGAGTTTTTAACCTACCTAACAAATCTGGAGAAATCCTCCTCAGATACACTACCTGTATATTTAACCAGTCTTTGTCACTACGAGTGGATTGAGTTACTCGTTTCAACAATGGCAGATAGCTCGCCTGAAACTGTTATTAATAATCAAATAATAAATGTTGCTGGTGATTTACTAGAATATCAACCAGCGTTTAACCCGACGATGCAATTACTCAATTACCCATACGCAGTGCAAAAAATATCACCTCGTTATAAACCTAAAGAAAAAGTAGCAACGCAACTTTTGGTGTTTCGCAATACAGAATACATCGTAAAGTTTATTGAGCTAAACCCTATCACTTACAGGCTAATTGAGTTACTTCAAGATAAAGGCATGACGAGTAAGCAAGCGCTAACTCTGATTACAAATGAGCTGGGGAATTTACCACTAAGCAATGTGATTGAGTTCGGCTTGGCGCTTCTAAATGAATTAAAAATTCAAGGTGCCGTACTGGGCGCTTATAACAAGGTTTTATAAATCATTAATCGTCAAAACTGACTTGTTTCGTCTGACGTTCTTCTAACGCGATAAGCAAGTTTTTTTGATCTTTTGGGTTCATATCCCACCAGCCCTTAATTTCATCAGTAGTGCGATAACAGCCTAAACACATCCCTGTTGAATCATCGACTGTGCATACCCCTATGCAGGGTGATTGAATTTCATTTTGTATATTTTCAGACATAGTCGAACCCTTCTTTCTGGTTTAGCTTAAAACACCGTGGCATTGCTTGAATTTTTTACCAGATCCACATGGGCATGGATCATTACGACCCACTTTCACACCTTCACGCACGATTGGTTGAGTATTAGTTGATTGCTCAGCATCCACAGGGTTAGCTAATGCTTCATCATAGTCAGCATGTTGATATTGCACATTCTCTACTTCAACCGGCTTTTCAACTGCTTCAACATCCGCCTCGTTTTTCACTTGTACCAACATTGTAACTTTTGTGACTTCACTTTTTACTGCATTTAACAAACCTTCAAACAGTTCAAATGCTTCACGCTTGTATTCTTGCTTAGGATTTTTTTGAGCATAAGAACGCAAATGTATGCCTTGGCGCAAATGATCAAGCGCAGCAAGATGCTCTCGCCAATGGTTATCTAAACTTTGTAGCATCACCGACCGCTCAAACTGACGCATAATATCTGCGCTAGCAAGCGACTCTTTATCAACATAAGCACTGTTAGCTGCTTCAATGATGCGATCACGCAGTGTTTCTTCATGCAAATCAGGATTATCTTCCAACATTTTTTGCAATGGAATTTCAAGACCAGTTTCAGCCTTAAGTTCTCTTTCCAAACTTGGCACATCCCATAACTCTTCAACACTATTAGGCGGAATGTGTGTTGCAATCATGCTGATAAGTACATCTTCACGCATCGCTTGAATCGTATCCCCCACATCAATCGCTTCTAACAATTCATTGCGTTGCTCATAAATAACCTTACGTTGGTCATTCGCCACATCATCGTATTCGAGCAGTTGTTTACGAATATCAAAGTTGCGTCCTTCTACTTTACGCTGTGCGTTCTCTATCGCACGTGTCACCCATGGATGCTCAATCGCTTCACCATCAGGCATATTAAGCTTCTCCATAATGGCTGAAACACGGTCAGAAGCAAAAATGCGTAATAACTGATCTTCTAATGAAAGATAAAAGCGACTTGATCCTGCATCACCTTGGCGACCTGAACGACCGCGCAACTGATTATCTACACGTCGAGATTCGTGACGCTCAGTACCTGCGATATGTAATCCACCTGCAGCTAAAACAGCATCATGACGTTGTTGCCATTCCATTTTAAGTTTATTAACACGTGTTTCTTTTTCAGCATCCGTGAGAGAGGCGTCATGCTTAACGGCCTCTATGTCAGACTCAGGATTGCCACCCAACACAATATCAGTACCACGACCCGCCATATTGGTAGCAATAGTAATCACGCCAGGACGACCCGCTTGAGCAATCACATGCGCCTCACGCTCGTGCTGCTTAGCATTAAGCACTTGGTGCTCTAATTTTTCCACATTAAGCAACTTGGAAATTAGCTCGGAATTTTCAATCGAGGTGGTACCGACCAACACTGGCTGACCACGACTTTGACAGTCTTTAATATCTATAATAACGGCCGCATACTTCTCTTGCGCAGTACGATACACCTTATCCATGTTGTCTTTACGTAACATGGGGCGATGTGTTGGAATGACGACAGTTTCTAGATTATAAATCTGATTAAACTCATAGGCTTCCGTGTCTGCCGTACCTGTCATACCAGACAGTTTGGCATACATACGGAAGTAATTTTGAAACGTAATAGATGCCAGCGTTTGATTTTCTTTTTGAATTTCAACGCCTTCTTTAGCTTCAACCGCTTGATGCAAACCATCTGACCAGCGACGTCCCGGCATCATACGGCCATTAATTTCATCAACAATCGTCACTTCACCATCACGCACCACATAGTGTTGGTCTCTGTGGTAAAGATTGCGTGCGCGTAGCGATGCGTACAAATGATGTACCAATGTAATATTGGCCGCTTCATACAAGCTTGATCCTTCTGGCAATAAGCCGGATTCAGTGAGCAAGCTCTCTGCATGTTCATGCCCTTGTTCAGACATCACCACATTTTGGGCTTTTTCATCTACCCAGAAATCACCAGCGCCTTCTTCTTCCGTTTGCGCTACTAATTTTGCGGCAACCGCATTAATTTGGTCATATAAGGCAATGCTATCATCGGCTTGGCCGGAAATAATCAGAGGGGTGCGAGCTTCATCGATTAAGATTGAATCCACTTCATCAATAAGAGCGTAGCTCAAACCACGCTGTACGCGCTCTTCACGACCATGCACCATATTGTCACGCAAATAGTCGAATCCATATTCATTATTCGTACCATAAGTAATATCTGCGGCATATGCTTGGCGTTTCACATCGTTAGGCATTTGTGAAAGATTAATACCTATCGATAAATCCAAGAAGTTATAAAGCTTCCCCATCCACTCAGCATCACGCTTAGCAAGATAATCATTGACTGTCACGACATGAACGCCTTTACCAGTCAGCGCGTTTAAGTAAACAGCTAGCGTAGCGACTAAGGTTTTACCTTCCCCCGTTCTCATCTCGCCAATTTTTCCCGCGTTAAGCACCATGCCGCCTATCATTTGCACGTCAAAATGACGCATGCCTAATACGCGCCGACTACCTTCACGCACTACAGCAAATGCTTCGGGCAACAACTGATCTAAAGTTTCACCATTGGCATAACGTTGTTTAAATTCAGTGGTCTTTGCCTTAAGTGCCTCGTCTGATAGCGCCTGCATGGCAGGCTCTAGGGCGTTGATATTTTGCACCTTTTGCGCGTACTGTTTGACTAGCCTTTCGTTGCGACTGCCGAATATTTTTTTGAACAACGTTGAAATCATGAAATGAGGCGCTTTCCGCTTATTAGGATAAAAATTAGGATAAAAACTTTTTAAGTTGGTGAGTAAAGATTATGTGTTTATGACGTTTTATATTGGTTACAGTAGACTATGTCAGTCATAAATGGGGTTAACTTTCATTAATTCAATTACTAGCGTTGAGATATTTTCTAGGATCTAAGGCATTCCCATTCAACCTAATTTCATAATGCAAATGCGACCCAGTCGAACGACCGGTGTTACCTACTTCAGCGACTAACTGCCCTTTTTTAACGCGCTCCCCTACTTTAACCAACAATTTAGATGCATGGGCATAGCGCGTTTCTAAACCAGACCCATGATTAATGATTACAATTTTACCATAATCAGGCATATATTCTGCGCTTGTTACAATGCCACCCGCAGCGGCAAATATAGGCTTACCAGTATCCGCTGAAAAATCCAAGCCTTCATGAAAGGCTTTGTTGCCATTGAACGGATCAATACGCCAACCATAACTAGATGAATTAAATGCGGCATCGACTGGGCTACTATTGGGCAAGGTCCCTTTGAGCACACTCTTCTGTAGTAATTTTGCTTCTAAATCACTTAAATATTCTGTATTGAACTCTACCTTAGCGGTTAATTCTGCAATACTTTTCTGCAAATCCGGCTCTGAAAACGGGATATTGAGTACTAATGGTCCGCCTCGATTAGCAACTGGTAGTTTATTAGCCGTTGGATTCAGCTCTTTTTTTGTAGGCGACTGATTCTGAATGGGCTCTTTTTTTTCACCTGCAAGCTTTGCTAAACGCTCACTTTGCGCGTCTAAACGCATTATTCGCGCTTGCAACTCGCCTAATTGCAAGGCATAAGCATCGAGATGCTTTTGTGGATTACTAATATTAAAAGAAAATCTAAGTTTCGCGGGAATCCCAGATTTTACCCCCTGTTGCACCGCGTTATCCTGTGGCACAATCAGCAATAAAGTAAGCAACACTGGTAATATAACTAACGCAAAGACAATCATGCTCACTTGTAGCACAGAGAGTGTTTTCGCTTTTGCCATATTATTTGAGATAAAGATGATATTCATAGCATTCCTAACTACTACTTGCGCATTCAAAGCCCGTTGCCATGCGCCAGTTTAACGCGCTACTTAAGCAGCCTGAACTTATTGCACTAAATGCACATACCAAGGACGCTCAGGTAGCACAAAAAATTTGGGGGTTAATTGCGCCTGATAACTTGGCAAAATTTAGCCATGCTAGCAGCATTAAAAACAAACAATTAAATTTATACGCCCACAATAATGCCGTTGCTGCAAAAATTAAACTTTTAATCCCTAGCCTGTTGATTCAGCTAGAAAAGCAAGGGTGTGAAGTTACTTCAATTCAGGTGAAAGTGCAAGTAAAATCTAGCCCACAACCTAAGTCAAAAACCATCAAAAAACTAAGTAGCAAGGCTGGAAATGAGCTCAATCAACTGGCTGAAAAATTATCTGGCACGGCACTTGGCGATGCCCTAGCTAGATTAGCTACAAAAGCTAATTGAAAAATAAATATGTAGCCTTAGGCTTGCTAGCGCTCGCTTTAGCCAAGCTAAAACCTAATATGCAGAAGCTCAAATCTAGAGGTTGTTAGCCTAGCTTATTAGTGTAATAATGAACCGTTGTTACATATTATTTACATCAGTCAAATCGTAAGTAACAACAAGTTATTCGTTTGCTTGCATTAGTTTATATCAGTTGAGTTCACGCTTTAACGCCTCAATTCGCACTAGTTTTATTTTTAACGTCTTAAAAATACTTTAAGACTCACGTAATTTATAAAAATTGGATAGGGAGAAGTCATGTCAGTTGCACTAATGATTGCTATAGGCGCTGCTTTTTTAGCGGTATTGTATGGCGTAGTAATGAGTAAATGGATTTCAAGTTTGCCAGCTGGCAATGCTCGAATGCAAGAAATTGCAGGTGCAATTCAACAAGGGGCAGCGGCTTATTTAGCTCGCCAATATAAAACCATCACCATTGTTGGTATTATTTTAGCCATTTTAATCAGCATATTTCTAGGCGCATATACGGCAATCGGCTTTGTACTCGGCGCCGTGCTTTCAGGTGCTTGTGGCTTTATTGGCATGAATGTTTCAGTTAAAGCTAACGTGCGTACGGCGCAAGCGGCCACTGGCGGCATTGCACCAGCACTTGATGTTGCTTTTAAAGGCGGTGCAATTACTGGTATGTTAGTGGTAGGTTTAGGTTTACTTGGTGTAGCTGGCTTTTACTGGTTTTTAGGTGGTGAAGCTGCCACTGATTTAAATCCATTGATTGGTTTCGCTTTTGGTTCATCACTTATCTCAATTTTTGCTCGTTTAGGTGGCGGTATTTTCACTAAAGGCGCTGACGTTGGTGCTGACTTAGTGGGTAAAGTAGAAGCAGGCATTCCAGAAGATGATCCTCGCAACCCAGCAGTGATTGCAGATAACGTAGGTGATAACGTAGGTGATTGTGCTGGTATGGCGGCAGATTTATTTGAAACCTATGCAGTGACACTCATTGCCACGATGGTATTAGGTAGCCTATTACTCACTAATACAGGGGCGAATGGCATACTCTATCCGCTCATGTTAGCCGCAGTGTCTATCGTTGCTTCTATCGTAGGCTGCTTTTTTGTTAAGGCTTCGCCAGGCATGAAAAACGTGATGCCCGCACTCTATAAAGGCTTAGCAGTAGCTGGCACTTTATCACTAGCGGCATTTTACTTTGTGACCATGAAAATGTTCCCAGAGGGCTTAATGGCTGGAGATTTAGCGGTTTCTGCTAATCAGCTATTTGGTGCATGTGCTGTTGGCTTAGTACTTACGGCAGCGTTGGTGTGGATTACTGAATATTACACAGGCACAGACTACGCCCCAGTGAAACACATTGCACAAGCTTCAACTACCGGTCATGCAACTAACATTATTGCTGGTATTGGCATTTCAATGAAATCAACTGCTTGGCCAGTGCTTTCAGTGTGTCTGGCTATTTGGACTGCTTTTCATTTAGGCGGCCTATACGGTGTAGCTATTGCCGCAACCTCTATGTTAAGTATGGCAGGGATTGTAGTGGCTTTAGATGCTTACGGCCCAATCACCGATAACGCTGGTGGTATTGCAGAAATGGCTGGATTACCGAAAGAAGTTCGGGATGTAACAGATCCATTGGATGCAGTAGGTAATACTACTAAAGCAGTTACTAAGGGTTATGCCATTGGTTCTGCTGGTTTAGCCGCATTAGTGCTCTTTGCCGATTACACCCATAAACTTGAAGGTGCTGGCATTGTCGCTAAATTTGATTTAAGTGATCCAATGGTGATTATTGGCTTATTCATAGGTGGCTTAATCCCATTCTTATTTGCCGCTATGGCGATGGAAGCGGTGGGTCGCGCAGCCGGCGCTGTAGTTGAAGAAGTCCGCCGCCAATTCCGCGACATTAAAGGCATTATGGATGGTACTGGTAAACCAGAATATGGCAAAGCCGTAGACTTGCTTACTACAGCCGCCATTAAAGAGATGATGATTCCATCATTATTACCAGTAGCAGTTCCTGTTGCGGTTGGCTTGCTACTTGGCCCTGTAGCACTAGGTGGTATGTTGATGGGTACTATTGTGACAGGCTTGTTTGTTGCAATTTCAATGTGCACAGGCGGTGGCGCTTGGGATAATGCCAAAAAGTATATCGAAGATGGCAACCACGGTGGCAAAGGATCAGAAGCGCATAAAGCTGCAGTGACTGGCGATACTGTGGGTGACCCCTATAAAGATACGGCTGGCCCTGCAGTGAACCCACTGATTAAAATCATCAACATTGTGGCGTTACTCATCGTCCCTTTATTACACATGTAAATTTAGCAATACTTGCCAGCTCACTGGTTTTAGTATTGCTTATCAGTTGTTAGTAATTAAAAAGGCGAGCCAAGTTGGCTCGCCTTTTTAATTACTATTAACGGAATTGTGACAGGTATTCACCTGCCACATTGATAGGCTATCTTTATCCTATGACATCACGTAGTTGATACCACAGCATACCTAACACCAGTACTGGTGTACGTAATAACTTACCACCAGGGAAGTTATGGTGAGGAATGCTGGACATTAACTCTAAACGTTCTGCCTGCCCCACGATTGCCTCAGCCACTAGTTTGCCAGCTAAGCCCGTAAGTGCCACACCATGGCCTGAAAAGCCTTGCAAGTAATACACGTTCGGGGCAAGCTTGCCAAAATCTGGCGCGCGACTCATGGTGATGTCAACAAAGCCACCCCAAGTAAAGTCGACTTTAGCCGCTTTAAGTTGTGGGAAAGTTTGCGCCATACGTGCCTGCATATTGGCTGTTAAATTAGGCGGCGTCATTGCGCTATAGCTGACACGCCCGCCATAAATCATGCGGTTATCGGCTGAAAATCTGAAATAATCGAGCACAAAATTAGTATCACAAACCGCCGCATTACTAGGAATGAGCTTAGCTTTTAATGCTGACTCGATAGGCTCTGAGCCAATAATATAGGTGCCGACGGGCATAATGCGCGAGGCTAAAGATGGCGCTAATTTGGGAGACACTTCAGGCAAATACATATTGCCAGCCAACACCACAAATTTAGCCTTCACGCTGCCCGTGTCAGTTTGCAAATGGGTAGATTCGCTATTAGCATTCAGCCCCTGCCGCATGGCAATGGCTGGTGAATTTTGGTAAATACGAACGCCTAAACTGCTCGCACCTTTGGCCAGCCCTAAGCAATAATTAAGGGGGTGTAAATGCCCAGAACGCTTATCAAAATAGCCATTAAAAAACCGCGGACTCGCTATCCATGCACCGATATCTTTAGGTTCTATCCAAGTAGCATCGGTATCGTATTGATAGCACTTAGTGATATTATCAAACCAAGTGCGTAACTTTGCGCCTTTGCTTGCATTCACCGATACGCCCAGAAAACCACTGGTTAAGTCACACTCAATATCAAATCGTATAACGCGCTCACGCACTAAATCTAGCGCCTCTATAGTCATATCCCAGACTTTTTTAGCCGCAGCAAAGCCTAGCGTTTTTTCAATCACAGATTGCTCGCAAGCCAGCCCCGCAATAATTTGCCCGCCATTACGGCCACTCGCGCCCCAGCCTATCTGTTTTGCCTCTAATACCACCACTGAATAACCACGGTCTGCCAGCTC
>CANNEG010000001.1:0-36569 GCA_947503455.1 Betaproteobacteria bacterium | reverse complement strand
ACTGATAGCATCACGCATAGAATCGTCGTCGTCAACGACATGTAGCGGCTCACTAAAAATCATATGGGGTCCAATTTTATACCCAGGCAACATCACATGGGTCAATACTTATCCTAGTACTTTATGCTTTATCACCCATTTTTAATACTATACTTTTGTATAAGCATCCTTACAGTAAGGATAGTCGCCAATCATTTTAAGTGATTGGTCTGTATGGCAATTAAGTTAATTTTTACTATACAACTAGATAATATCATTCATATTAAAAATGTTTTAATGTAAGGACCTTGATGCTTTAGCTAAAGGTGATAGTTGTGAATATGCCATTTATGCCACGGACACACGTGACGAGCGCGCCAGAAAACGCTACTGGCTTACTAAGCCTTAACTTAATGACGCAGTGGCTTAAATATCTAAGCAACGCCAAGCCGCAACAATTAAGCGATGACGTAGCGACAATACTCATCATCCCCGCAGATCAAATTACCCAAAAACGTATGGAGAAAAATTGTACGGTCTTAGATTTGGCAGAGCTATGCTACCTCACTACCCAACAAATTAGGGCTTTAGAATCTGGCGACACAAGCCCTTTTAGTTCGGAAGCCGCCAGACAACAATGTTATGGACGCGTGGCACTCGCGCTCGGGATAGAACCCAATAGCCAAGTGACTCATGTAGGCGGTCGCTGATTAGAGCCGGCAAAAATGTATAGTGCATCAATATCATGATCATTAACTTCTTGATGATTTTAGTGGGCTTAGTAGCTGTCTATCTTATTTTAGATTTGATTAGTCATAATTAATGGCATTAGCACTCGGAATAGCCCACCTATAAGTCAGCTAGTTCATATGCATACGCGTAGTGACTTATTGGCGTATAGGAGTTGACCGATGATTACAGGTAGCATTCTTAAAGAAAAACGTGAGGCGCTTAATTTACTCCCTTACGATATAGCGCAGATAACCTGCCTAAGCACTAATCAAGTCAAGGCCTTGGAGGCTGATGACACTAGCCTGTTTTACTCAGCTAAAATTAGGCAGCAATGCCTTAATCGTGTTGCACTGGCTTTAGGAATCACAATCCCAGCATCTGAAGCAGGTGATGAAGAGGCGCCTACACCACCGGCAGAATCTTTACTCAACATCAATCGGCCGCCGGACCTTTCCGTGATGAGCTATATGCATCAGGAGCTGTTTGCTATCGAGAGAAAATTTAGACCCATAATGATTAATGCACTATTGGCAACTTCTGTATTACTGTTTGCCAATTTTTTAGCTGGCCAAGAAGAGACGGCTAAACCAACCTCCCTCATTCCGCCAACAGACGGGAAAATACCTCCTACAGCAGCGCTGCCAAAAGCGCCTATAGCGGCGAATCACGCTCTAGGGACGCTTCAATTAGCTAAAGATATCGCTACAAATCCAATAGCCGACGATGTTAGGCAAGCAACATCAGTAACCCTAACAGAAAAAGCTTGTGCCGATTTTTCCAACCTTTTAGAGGTGCAAGTGGAATTGCCCATTAAGCCCGCGAATAAGGTTTACTTTACCAGTGCAATACCTCAAAATATTTGCGTCTCCGATGCCTCAGGAACGCTACAGCATTTTAATGCGTCGACAAAAGTTGGTCATGTATTTCATGGGATGGCGCCATTCATTGTTTCTGCTGAACATCTTGAGTTGCTAGCGTTATTTTTTCAGGGCAAGAAAGTCAATCTTAACGGCTTTCAAAAGACAGCTGTCAAATTAACTGAACACCCTATCCTATAATAGCGACAACGTTTTTTTAACCGCGTCTAACCTTGCCTCAAATACCGCAGCCTTAATTTTCTCCGGCGCATCATAGGCGCTCGCTACCGCACCGGCGTCCACATTCATCGCTGCGGCTAATACTTTCTGCATTAAATCTGCAGCTGGTGTGGCGTGATTTTCTAAGCCGGTTCTGCCCCTTGAGTCTGCCTCACAGGCTCGCAGAAAATCCTTAAACCGCTCAGGTTGTCGTATTGCATCGAGTTCAACTATAAAGCTAAGCAAAGTACTTGGTTTCATCTGTAATACTTGATGCAACTTCCCATGGAATTTACTCACTATCTGCGCAAGTTCTTTGCAGTCATTAGGCACTCTTAAGCGCTTACATACATCCTTCACAAGATGAATACCACGTGCTTCGTGGCCAATATGTTGCGGTAACAATTCAGCAGGCGTAACACCTTTACCAAGATCATGCATGAGGGTCGCAAAGCGCACGGCTAAGGCATAATTTTGCCGCGCTGCATAATCAATGGCTAACATGACATGAACGCCTGTATCAATTTCTGGGTGATATTCCGCCGACTGTGGAACACCCCAAAGTTTATCTAACTCCGGCAATATTTTTTTTAACGCGCAACAAGCCCTTAAAACATCAAACATACGACTTGGCTTATCTTCCATCAACCCTTTTGCCAATTCTTGCCATACCCGCTCTGCTACTAGCGCATCGACCTCACCTGCTGCTACCATTTGCTGCATAAGCTGATTGGTTTCTGGGGCGAGCGAAAAGTCTTGAAACCTTGCTGAAAGTCTTGCTGCACGTAAAATTCTGACAGGGTCTTCAGCAAAAGCATCGCTGACATGGCGTAAGGTTTTAGATTGAATGTCAGCTAAGCCGTTATAGGGGTCTATGAACTTGCCTGCACTGTCTTTTGCAATCGCATTAATAGTTAAATCACGGCGCGCTAAATCTTCTTCGAGTGTCACTTCTGGTGATGCGTGTACGACAAACCCTTTATAGCCTTTAGCGGTTTTTCGCTCAGTGCGTGCAAGGGCATATTCATCGTGCGTTTTGGGATGTAAAAAAACCGGAAAGTCTTTACCAACAGGCTTAAACCCAGCTGCGATCATTTCATCTGGCGTACTACCAACCACGACAAAATCTTTATCTTTGACGGCAATGCCTAGCAACTCATCACGAACAGCGCCTCCCACTAAATAAACTTGCACGGCGCGTTGTCCTTTTACCTAGCGGCAGAACGCCGAAAGCGATCATAAGCACCACGTGGTGTTTGATCAACCAAGTATTGTGGAATCAATGTTTCTAATGCCGTTGGCGTTAAATTAAATATCGCTGGGAAAGCTTGTTCACTCACACTGTCGGCCTTCATCGAGCGAATGTTGTCACGTGACATCAATTTAATTGGCAGCATCTCCATCATAAACGCTTGTGCATAAGACAGGCCATCGCTTAAACCAATAATCGGGCGCTGAATCTGTAAAGTATTCATAACTGCCTGCACCAGCTGACGGAAAGTGTAAACTTTAGGCCCTGCCAATTCATAAGTTTGGCCATAGCTTGCCCGGTCAGCCAAACATGCCACAAAACAACTAGCCACATCTTCTACCCAAATCGGCTGAAATTTTGCATTAGGCTTAGCTAATATCACTACCGGCAATACTTTAACAAGGCTCGCGAACAAGTTGATAAAACTATCGCCCCGACCAAAAATGATGGAGGGCTTAAAGATGGTGATATTCAATTCGCCTAGATGTGAAACAAGTGCCGCCTCACCCGCCCCTTTAGAGCGTAAATATTGGCTAGGTGCATTTTTTCCTGCCCGCAAACTACTCATATGAATCAAGCGTTTAATGTTAAGGTCTATACAAATTTTGGCTAATTGAGCTGGCAACTGATGATGTATGGCGTTGAAGTTCACTCGACGACCTTGATGCAAAATGCCTAGCAGATTAATCACCGCATCTGCGCCTCTTAAGGCGCTATTTAACGCTTGGTAATCAAGTACATTGCATTCAATCACTTGTACTTTAGGTAGTAAAAACAGATGCTTGGCATTATCCCTGCGACGCGTTAACACCTTCACACTGTATCCTGCCGCGGCCAATTTAGCCACAATGGCACTACCGACGAATCCTGAACCACCTAATATACAGACTTCTTTTATGAGCATGGTACCCTCAATTTCTTAGCGTTTATTTGTATTTATTCTAGTGCAATGGCGTCTTCAACAACCAACGCTGGCTGACCCGTACCTGGAATAATGCCTAGGCGTGACTTTAAAGTTTGAATCTTAATACTGTTGTTTTCAGCAACCAGCCGTGGCGCATATATTTGCGCATTGGCCATCACTTTTTGTACGTAACTTCTAGTCTCAGCAAAAGGAATCGTCTCAATATAAATGGCGGCCTCTAATGGCGCTGTTGCCATCCATTGCTTGGCTCTACTTGGTCCTGCATTATAGCCTGCTGTTGCCATGACCGCTTGACCGCCCATTAAGTCTAAAGTGTAGCGCATATAGTAAGTACCAAATTCAATATTGGTGTTTAGATTACGAATCATACTATTGTTGTATCCACTTAAACCCATACGCTTAGCAACCCATTTTGCCGTTGCTGGCATCAATTGCATCAGGCCTGCGGCACCTACGCCGGATTTTGCAAAGTGCATAAAATGGCTTTCTTGCCGAGTAATGCCGTACACCCATGCCTCATCTAAACTCACATTATCTGCAGCAGAACGGAATAAATCACGGTAAGGCGTTGGATATCGCAAATTAAAGTTATGCGTTAGCTTGGTCTTATCTGCTGTCTTAATTGCAATGTCATACCATTTTTGTCGCAACGCATATTCTGCTGCCGCAAGTAATTGTTTGTCATCAAAACTTCGCGTTGCCCAAACCCATTCTAATTTTGCTTCCCACCGCATATCTAAACGTTGCATTTCAAGCACACGCTTAATCGAGGGTTGGCTAGCAATCGCAGTAACTTCTACTTCGCTCACTTTGTAATCTACCGCTGAGTTGCTCATGACACTTTCAAGCTCTTCCGCGGCAAGCAAACCATAATAGTGGCGCTCCGTTGAAAGTTTGCTAAATATGGCATTAGCTTCCGTGCCATGACTGGGCTCTTTTTGTGCGCTTTCTTTGAGTGCGCGTGCTTTCCAATAACGCCAGGCGCCTTCTTCTAATTGTTTAGCCGACATTACTGAAGTTGCTTTTAACACGGTAGGCCAATCTTGTTCGCGCAACGCTGCGCGTACTTTCCAAGCCAACTGCGCACTATCTAAAGTGACCCTATCGGCTAACGCATAATAACTAAGCGCCCGCGGATGGTGACTGCGCGCTGCATGGTAAGCAATACGCCCCCAGCCATAAGTCCGATTTTCGGCATTAAACAGGGTCTGCACTTGTTCGTAAGTACTGATTGCTTCATCTAATTTAGTCCGCGCTAAGCGATCAATTGCGTATAAATTGACCTCTGCCCCAAAGCGCGTTTTAAATGAGACGGTTTTTTTATCCAGCATGACTTGTGGTAATTGATTGGCACGATCAAGCAACTTAAGTGCAGCTGGTTCAATATTAGGTAAGCGAGAAATTACGCTTTTAGCCAGACCCAGCTTATCATCTTGTAACGCTAGTCTGAATCTCGCCCAAATATCGTCATGACTTAACTCGCCTGTGTTTTGCAGTGCGTCAAAAAGTTGATTGCAGTTACTGGGCAAATCAGTGCTGGTCATCCACAACGCTTTAATTTGTGGCGTAACTTCGACGTCTCCTAGCTGTTTATGACCCAAGAAGGCATAGCACTGCACAGTGATGTCATCTTGCTGATAGAAAGCCAGTTCATCAAAAAATGAACCCCAATTTTGTTGCTTAGCTAATTTTTTTAACCATTCGCCACGTAGACGGTCAGCAAAGGGCATATCAACATATTGCGCTAAGAAATTCTGCACTTCTTCATCTCTAGCCTTATCTATCTTAAGCAACATCAACCAATAATCTGCATAGGGGGCTAATAAATATTGCTGAGTTTTAAGCTGACTCACATCTTCAGTCAGAGCAGTTTCATTTTTTGCAGCGTAAGACTCGCGCGCATGTTGAAACAAAGCTTCATCTGATAAGGCAAATACCTGACCAGACAATGTGATAGCGACTAGCGCTAATATAAGGCGAATAAAAATCATAGCACGCCCTTTTTTGATGGCTAGCTTTCAAAAGCTAGCTTAAGTAAATTAATAAATCGGTTCTAGTAATCGTAGTTTTTCTTGCGTCAAATAGCTAGCTGGCGCATCTTCTTGGTTCTCAAAAGTCACATATTCCCATGCAGTAACATCTTGCATTAACGCCCTAATAAGCTGATTATTAAGTGCGTGGCCAGACTTATAAGCAGAAAAAGCGCCTAAAATTGGATGGCCTAACATATACAAATCACCAATGGCATCTAGTATTTTATGTTTAACAAATTCATCGTCATAGCGCAAACCATCAACATTGAGTACGCGGTACTCATCTAACACAATGGCATTGTCTAAACTACCACCACGGGCCAAGCCATTTGAGCGTAAATACTCAACCTCATGCATAAATCCAAAAGTGCGCGCACGACTAATTTCTTTAATGTAAGAGTCTGTAGCAAAGTCAATTTTTACATGACTCCCAGAATCTTCAAATACTGGGTGATTAAACTGTATAGTGAAATCAACTTTAAAACCATGGTATGGATCAAAACGCACCCATTTATCTCCATCAATCACTTCAACCACTTTTTTGATACGTATAAATTTTTTAGCTGCAGCTTGCTCGGCTATACCGGCTTCTTGCAGTAAAAACACAAATGGGCCTGAACTCCCATCTAAAATTGGTATTTCAGAAGCGTTGACTTCAATATAGATATTATCTACGCCTAAGCCGGCAAGCGCAGACATAATATGTTCAACGGTCGCAACGCGTGCACCATGAGCCTCTAGCGCAGAACACATACGTGTATCTTGCACTGCGCTAGGGCTAGCTAAAATTTCATTGGGTTGAGGCAGATCAACCCGCTTGAAAATAATACCAGTGTTGACTGCAGCTGGGCGCAGGGTAAGAGTAACCTTTTCGCCATTGTGCAAACCAACGCCAGTGGCGCTAATCGCTTTTTTTAATGTCCGTTGCTTTAACATCTATGTTTCATTATCTCTAATCACAAAACTTCTAGCTTATCTTAAAGGTAATATTTACCTTATGAATCAAGCAAATAGTAGCATATTTAATCTGCTGATTACCTTGAGCCTTATCGTTTTGTTCAGTAGCGATGCTTATCCATTAGTCTGCTTGTTTACGTAAAAATGCAGGAATATCATATTCATCTACACCTGACATTTTCATCGCTTCTACTTGCGCGCGGCGGCTATTTGAACCAAAGACTTGAGGTGCTTCATCAACAACTGCAGACTCAAATCCAGCACCACCCACATAAACTGGTTGATTAGTTGTACCATCGCGCACAATTTGTTGTGGTACTAATACTGGTTTTTGTGGACGACGTGCGATACCAGTTAAACCTGTAGCTACCATCGTAACACGCAGACCATCACCCATTGCTTCATCAAATACATTACCAACAATGACTGTGGCATCATCTGCAGTAAAGGCCTTAATAGTGTTCATCACATCATAATATTCTTTCATTTTGAAAGACGCTGATGTGGTGATATTCACCAAAACACCACGTGCATTTTGTAGATTTACGCCTTCAAGTAGCGGGCTTTCTACTGCTTGTTCTGCTGCAATACGCGCACGATCTGGACCAGTAGCAATTGCAGAACCCATCATCGCCATGCCCATTTCGCTCATCACGGTGCGCACATCGGCAAAGTCTACGTTGACCAACCCTGGGCAATTAATAATTTCAGCAATACCAGAAACGGCATTGTGCAACACATCATTGGCGGCACTAAAAGCTTCCAAAAATGGCACATCTTCACCTAAAACTTCCATGAGCTTTTCGTTCGGGATCACAATCAATGAATCCACATACTTTGACAGTTCTTCCAAACCATCAGCCGCCACTTGAGTGCGTTTACCCTCAAAAGCGAAGGGCTTTGTGACCACGGCTACCGTTAAAATGCCCATTTCTTTTGCCACTTGTGCAATCACTGGCGCAGCGCCAGTACCCGTGCCACCCCCCATACCTGCGGTGATGAACAGCATATCAGCGCCATCAATTAATTCGGCAATCGCATCTCGGTCTTCTAGTGCTGCATCACGGCCAATTTCTGGCTTAGCGCCTGCACCTAAACCCTTAGTCATGGCAACGCCCATTTGCAATATCGTTTTTGCCTGACTTTTTTTCAAAGCTTGTATATCGGTATTGGCGCAAATGAATTCCACCCCACCTACGCTTTTCTCTATCATGTGAGCAACTGCGTTGCCACCGCAGCCCCCTACACCAATCACCTTGATAACTGCCTCTTGCGAACTTCTTTCCATAATTTCAAACATTGTGTGTCTCCTCTTTTTTATAAAAAATAGTGAATGGCCGCTAGCCTGTAATTGTTAGTTTCTGCTCGTAACTAACGATACGTCTACAAACTACCTGCCTAAAACCACTCACTTACTAACTAAAAATTACCTTGAAACCAACTTTTCATTTTGTCCATAATCCGCCCAAATGAACTTGATTCCATTTGCCCGGTTAAATGTCTTTCTAATTGCTGCTTACCCATCAACACCAGACCCACCCCTGTTGCATAGCGTGGATTACCGACCACTTCTGACAAGCCGCCCACATAACGCGGCAAACCCATACGTACCGGCATATGGAATATTTCTTCGCCAAGTTCCACCATGCCTCGCATCATGGCTGACCCGCCAGTAATGACGATGCCTGATGCAATCATTTCTTCCATACCGCTACGACGCAATTCATTGAGCACCATCTCATACAGCTCAACCACACGCGGCTCCAATACTTCAGCTAGCGTTTGTACTGAGAGTTGGCGCGGCTCACGGCCATCAACACCTGGCACCTCAACAATCTCTCGTGAATCTGCGAGCTGACGTAGTGCGCAGCCATATTTCACTTTAATATCTTCTGCTGATTGCGTAGGCGTGCGGAATGCCACCGCAATATCATTCGTCATTTGGTCGCCTGCAATCGCCACGACTGCCGTATGACGAATGGCACCTTGCTTAAATACTGCAATATCCGTGGTACCCCCACCAATATCTACCAAACACACGCCTAACTCTTTTTCATCTTCAGTGAGTACTGCGAGACTGGAGGCAAGCGGTTGTAAGATCAAATCACTCACTTCAATACCGCAACGCTTAATGCACTTAACGATATTCTGTGCGGCAGCCACGGCACCCGTCACAATGTGCACTTTTACCTCTAACTTCATGCCACTCATGCCTAGTGGCTCACGAACATCCTCTTGGCCATCAATGATGAATTCTTGCGTCAAGATATGTAAAATTTGCTGATCAGCAGGTAATGCAATGGCCCTGGCAGTTTCAATCACGCGATCAACATCCATTTGTGACACTTCCGCATCTTTAATTTTCACCATGCCGTGTGAGTTCAAGCTTTTAATATGACTGCCCGCAATACCGGTATAAACATTGTTGATTTTGCAATCGGCCATTAGCTCGGCTTCTTCAAGCGCACGTTGTATTGATTGCATCGTTGATTCAATATTAATCACTACGCCTTTTTTCAACCCACGAGAGATATGCTGCCCTAGCCCAATCACTTTCACGGTACCTTCTGGTTGCAATTCAGCAACGATGGCAACAATTTTTGACGTGCCGATATCTAGGCCTACTATCAAATTCTTATCTTCTCTTACTCTACTCATGACTTGCTCCCTCCGTGTTTATGCACGGCTTATGTCTGTACTGTTGATAACTTGCTCGTAATAATATTGCCCGACCTAGCTGGGCTAAGCTTGGACTTACTCGGTTTTGTAGTGCCTAATATATGCGTGCCGTTTAATTTAATGTCACTAGCTGGCTTAATCTCCGCAGACTTAACTGCCACAGCTTTCGCTGCTACGGGTCTACGCACGGCAAATCCGTTTGGATAGCGCAAATCTGCATAAGTCACTTTTAGATTTAACCCAGCAATTGTGCGGCTATATACACCGACAAATTTTTCTAATCTAGCTTGCATTTCAACGCGCCCAAGTTCTACTACCATGCCGTTTGTGGTGGTCACTTGCCAAGCACGTCTTGGCGTGAGCGCTAAACTAGCAATTTTTAGATCCGCAAGTTTTAAGGCTTTACTGACCTCAAGGTATTGAGATGCCACCTCTATCACCCCGTCACCAGGCCCAAAAAATACGGGTAAATCACTATTTGATGCGGCATGAAAAAGCTCCCCATGAGTATTGACTAAGGCAATACTGCCCCATCTGGCTAGCTCTTGATGCTCTTCAATAACAACCTCTAACTTATCGGGCCAACGTCGACGCAGACTCACGCTACGTGCCCAAGGTAGTTTTTCAAAAGCATTGCGCGTTTTAATGAGATCTAGCGTGAAAAAATTCCCTTTTAAATGCTTAGCCACAATTAATTTCACTTGCTCACGACTCACATGACTTAACTGACCTTCTACCACCACCTCTCGTAGCGGGAAAATAGGCAGATGCACTACGGCAAATATTGCCGCATACAATATGGCCACCATACTTACTGCAAACAGCAAGTTGGCTACCCAATTTAACAATGTAGGTTTATCCCACATCAGCTAACTCCAATATACGGACTACTAATTGCTCAAAACTAATCCCTGCTGCTTTTGCTGCCATTGGTACTAAGCTATGATCCGTCATGCCTGGACTGGTATTAATTTCCAAGAAGTAATGATGGCCAGCAGCATCCATTAAAAAATCTACACGCCCCCAACCCTTACAACCAATAGCCCTAAATGCGAGTAACGCTTCTTGCTTGATTGTCGTTTCTTGCTCTACGCTTAAGCCGCTCGGACACAAATACTCGGTGTCGTTGCGTAAATATTTCGCCTCATAATCGTAAAACTCATTTTTCGGAATAATACGAATAATGGGTAACGCTTCTAAACCCTGCTCGGCATCGCCAATAATTCCTACGGTGTATTCGCCAGCGCCGACAAACTTTTCTGCAATCACTAGCGGGTCAGATTCGGCTGCAATCTTATAAGCAGCTTGCAATCCACCGGCTACTTTTACTTTGGTAATCCCAATGCTCGAACCCTCATTGGCAGGCTTCACAAATAAAGGCAATCCTAATTGTTGTTCTATAGCAGCAAAATCACTGTTAGCGGTTACTAGCGCAAAATCTGGGGTAATGACACCCATTGCACGCCACAATAATTTTGTACGCCATTTATCCATGCCAATAGCAGATGCCATGACGCCACTACCGGTGTAAGGAATATGCAGCATCTCAAGCGCACCTTGTATACAACCATCTTCACCAAAGCGTCCATGCAGATTAATAAATACACGGTCAAAGACTTCCAAGTCATGCAATGGCTTATCACGCGGATCAAATCCATGGGCATCTATACCCTGAGCTTGTAGTGCAGTTAATACGGCAGTACCACTTTTAATAGATATTTCACGCTCATCTGAATTGCCACCTAACAATACGGCTACTTTGCCAAATTTACTCATATCTAGCTCCTGCTTCACTTTTCATCCATCTGTTTTTATGCATACTCGCCAATCACTTTCACTTCTTGTTGCAAAGCAATACCATTTTTTGCCAGTACCGTTTCATGCATGTGCTTAATCAATAATTCAATATCAAGTGCATTGGCACCACCAATATTCACAATAAAATTGGCATGCTTCTCTGAAACTTGTGCGCCACCGATGATGTAACCTTTTAATCCGCTTGTTTCTATTAGTCTTGCCGCATAATCACCTACCGGATTTCTAAATGTAGAGCCAGCACTCGGTAAATTTAGCGGTTGAGAAGCTAAGCGTTTGGCCAATAAATCTTTAATTTTTTGTGTTGATTCATGCGCATCGCCCGCTTTTAAATTTAGCCAAGCTGCAACAAACCATTCACCTTGCACGGGCATCGCTACGTGACGATACGTCGCAGTAAATGCTGCTGCATCACGTTGATTTAACTCACCTCGTGCGTTAATTGTTATGACACTATTCACCACATTCCAAGTTTCAGATCCATAACACCCTGCATTCATCGCCAATGCGCCCCCTAATGTGCCTGGAATACCCGCAAAAAACTCTGCGCCTTGCTTGGCTTCTCTGGCACAAAATTTAGCCAATTTTCCACAGGTCACCCCAGCCTCTGCATATACAAGGTCACCATCTATCTTCATTTCTGTCAGCACGTTATGCATTAACACTACCGTGCCGCGTATACCGCCATCGCGTACCAATAAATTAGAACCTAGGCCAATAAAGTAAATCGGCTGATTAGCATCCACGCTTTGTAAAAATAAGCGTAAGTCATCTAGCCCAGCCGGAATATAAAGCTGATCAGCATTGCCGCCTACACGCCAACTTGTATAGCGCGACATTGGCTCATTGATTAACAGCCGCCCGGTAACTACTTGTGATGAAGCTACAGACATCACTTTATTTGCGCTCCTTCTGCTAATGCTTTGGTTTTTGCAGCGACTTGTCCAATAGACCCAGCTCCCATCACAATCACCACATCGTTAGCATGCACCATGTGTAAAATCGCTTCAGGCAAGGCGTCCGTCGTTTCTACAAATAGTGGCTCTACCTTACCTTTAAGACGAATCGACCGAATAAGCGTACGGGTATCTGCCGCAACGATAGGCGCCTCTCCCGCTGAATATACTTCTGTGAGCAAAACGGCATCAGCACTAGATAAAACTCGTACAAAATCTTCAAAACAGTCACGGGTGCGCGTATAACGGTGCGGCTGAAATGCCATCACTAAGCGGCGATCCGGGAAAGCAGCACGTGCAGCAGCAATCACTGCGCGCATTTCAACGGGATGATGTCCATAATCATCAATAAGGGTAAATGTTTCACCTTGTTTCCAATGACTCAGATTCACTTCGCCGTAGCGCTCGAAACGTCGACCCACGCCTTTGAATTCTTTCAATGCCTTGATAATTGATTGGTCTGGTACGTTTAACTCACTGGCAATCGCAATCGCGGCAAGTGCATTTAATACGTAATGATTACCTGGCAAATTTAAAGTAACGTCAAACTCTGTCGTCACCCCATTAATGCGTTGTACGGTAAAGTGCATTTTTCCACTATCTGCCTGCACATTAATTGCACGAACTTTTGCACCTTCACTGAACCCATAGGTCATGACTGGCTTAGTGACGCGAGGCAAAATCTCACGAATGTTGGCATCATCGATACAAACTACCGCCATCCCCCAAAATGGTAGTTGCTGCAAAAATTCTACGAATGCACTTTTGAGTTTGTCAAAGCTATGCTCATACGTATCCATGTGATCTTGGTCGATATTAGTCACTACCGCCATCACTGGCGTGAGATGCAAGAATGATGCATCAGACTCATCGGCCTCAGCGACGATGTACTCACCTGTGCCAAGTTTGGCATTAGCATTAGCCGCTTCTAATTTACCACCAATAACAAAAGTAGGGTCCATACCAGCTTCAGCCAAAATACTGGCGATTAAGCTAGTCGTAGTCGTTTTTCCATGGGTGCCAGCAACTGCAATACCTTGCCTAAAACGCATTAACTCTGCCAGCATCAGTGCCCGCGGTATGACTGGAATATTCTTGAGTCTGGCGGCTTTCACTTCTGGATTGGCTTCATTCACTGCACTTGAAACAACAACCACATCAGCATTCCCTAGATTTTCAGCTGCATGTCCTTGATAAACGGTTGCACCAAAATCAGTTAATCGTTTGGTGGTAGCATTCACTGCCAAGTCAGAGCCGCTGACAGTAAAGTCTAAATTAATCAACACCTCAGCAATGCCACTCATACCTGAGCCTGCAATCCCTACAAAATGTATATTTTTAACTTTATGTTTCATGCTGCAAGCTCCATACAAATATTTGCGACGGTGGCTGTGGCTTCAGGCTTACCTAATACACGCGCCTTAATTGCCATGTCTAAGCATTTCTCGCGCGTTAAATCTTGTAATAACTTCGCTACTTTCTCGACTGTAAATTCTGTTTGAGGGATTAGTACTGCCGCACCTGCATCAGACAAGTAATGTGCATTTGAAGTCTGATGGTCATCTACAGCATACGGAAATGGTACTAGCACACTGGCAACCCCTGCGGCAGATAGCTCAGCAATTGTTAAGGCACCAGCACGACAAATCACAATATCTGCCCATGTGTACATCTCAGCCATATCCTCAATAAACGCTCTGGCATCGGCTTTTACTTTGGCGGCTTCATAATGTACAAGTAGCGTAGCAATATGTTTTTCACCTGCTTGATGCACAACTTCCGGGCGTTTATTCACAGGTATTTGAGCCAGCGCTTTTGGTAACACTTCATTCAAAGCTTGCGCCCCCAAACTACCACCCACTATTAGCAAGCGTAATGCACCGTCGTGCTTTTGTAGCCGTGCTTCTGGCACTAAAATTTGTGTAATATTTTCACGTACTGGATTACCCACTAAGACTGCTTTACTACCAAATGCTGCTGGGAAAGCCACCAGCACTCTTTGCGCAACATGTGCCAAGGTTTTATTCGTTAAACCTGCCACTGAATTTTGCTCATGCACGATTAAAGGTTTACCTAATAATTTTGCCATTAAGCCCCCGGGGAAAGCAGCAAAGCCACCCATACCTAGCACTACGTTTGGCTGATATTGGCGCAATGCCTTGGCACTTTGGCCAAACGCTTTGGCCAATTTTACTGGCAACAACAGCCAACCCATCAATCCGTTGCCACGCACACCACGCATGGTAATCATGGCTTTCTGATAATCTTTTGTGGCAATTAAACGGTTTTCCATTCCGCCTTCAGTACATAGCCAAACAATCTGCCAGCCCTTATTTTTCAAGAAATCTGCAACTGCCATGGCTGGATAGACATGGCCACCAGTACCCCCCGCCATAATCATTAAAGTTTTAGTCATACCGGCAGACCTTTTTGCAAACGTCTATTCTCAAAATCAATCCTGAGTACGATTGCCATCGCCACACAATTTACTAAAATTCCACTACCGCCGAATGACAGTAACGGCAACGTCAGCCCCTTAGTTGGTAGCAATCCAGTATTTACACCCATATTAATAATGCCCTGCACGCCCATCCAAACGCCTAATCCTTGTGCCAATAGCGCGGCAAAATAGCGCTCATTAGCAATCGCTTCCTTAGCTATACCAAAAGAGCGAATGACTATCCAAGAAAATAATCCGATAACAGTAAGCACGCCGGCAAAACCTAATTCTTCTGCAATGACCGCTAATAAAAAGTCGGTATGCGCCTCGGGTAAATAAAGTAACTTTTCTACACTCGCGCCTAAACCCACACCAAACCATTCTCCGCGACCAAATGCAATTAGTGCGTGTGAGAGTTGATAGCCCTTGCCATAGGGGTCAGCCCACGGATCCATAAAACCAATTACCCGCTCCATACGGTAAGGTGAACTCTTAATCAAAATAAAAATAGCCACTGGCAGTAAAGCCAGCAACCCTGCAAAAATTTTGCCATTAATGCCACCCAGCCACAAAATGGAAATGGATATTGCTGCAATTACTGCAAAAGCACCAAAATCTGGCTCCCGCAGCAATAAAAAGCCAACCAGCACCATCACGCCAACCATGGGCATAAAGCCACGCCTAAAGCTGTCCATCACTGCGGCTTTACGCACGGAATAATCGGCCACATAGATAGCAGCAAACAGCTTCATAAACTCCGAAGGTTGTGGGTTAACTATAATCATTTTTAACCAGCGGCGACTTCCACCCGCTTTAAGGCCAATCCCTGGGATTAATACCAGCACCAACAATGCCAAACCAATCAAAAATAAGTACGGTGCCATTTTCTGCCACCAAGTCACTGGCACATTAAACGCAACGAATGCTGCACTTATCCCCACCAGCATAAATGCAGCTTGGTGAACTAAATAATAACTACTGTTGTGACCTACCGCTTTATCCGCCTCGGCAATGGCTATCGAGGCTGAATAAACCATGACTAAACTGATGCCTAATAAGCACAACACCGCCCATAGGAGCCCTTGATCATAACTAGGAGAGTTAATACGTTCGCGATCTAACATCGTGGCAATCATGCAAGCGCTCCCAAACCTACTTTTAAGGCGCTTACGGCAGCCACAAATACTTCAGCCCGATGTACATAATTTTTAAACATATCAAAACTTGCACAAGCGGGTGACAACAATACGGCATCGCCAGTTTGCGCAAGTTTTTTGGCAATATTCACCGCTTCAGGCAAATCAAGCGCGTGAAACAAAGGGATATTTGTTTTCAATAATGCAGATTCAATCAATTTCGCATCACGCCCAATCAGCACGACTGCACGCGCATTGCCAGTGACTGCCTCAGCCAAAGGTGAAAAATCTTGACCTTTGCCATCACCTCCAGCGATTAATACCACTTTTTGTGGCAGCCCATTTTTATACATGCCCACAATGGCTGCACAAGTGGCGCCTACGTTAGTACCTTTTGAATCATCGTAATAATCAACATCGTCTACATTGGCAACCCATTCCACCCGGTGCGGCAAACCTTTAAAGTTATACAGCGTTTGAATAATATGTGCATAATCAATGCCTATCCCCCGGCATAAGCCAACTGCCGCTAACGCATTAGCTGCATTGTGTAAACCAACAATTTTCAGATCTTGTAAATTAATCAGCTCTTTTTCACCCTCACTGAGCCATGTTTCACCATCTATTTGCTTTAAGCCAAAATCGCTCTCATCGGACAACCCAAATGTAACTTGGGCTAATTTTGGCCGAGCCATCATCATGCTCCACGCATCATCACGGTTAAGTATTTGCAAACGGGCATGGTAGAAAATATGCGCTTTCGCAATCGCATAATCTTGCAAACTGTCGTAACGATCCATATGATCTTCTGACAAGTTAAGCATCGCGGCTGCATCCACCTGCAAACTACTAGTAGTTTCTAACTGAAAGCTAGACAGCTCTAGCACATATACATCCGGTACTCCCATGCTTAAAGCATCTAGTACTGGCAGGCCAATATTGCCGGCCACAATCGTTTTTAATCCTGCCGCCTTGCACATTTCGCCCACTAAAGATGTCACTGTAGTTTTACCATTGGCGCCAGTAATCGCAATGACTTTGGCACTCGCTGGACGGTATTGTGCAAATAGCTCAACATCGCCAACCACACTAATACCATGATTAATTGCCGCCTGAATTTCAGGCTCCCTCAATGACACCCCAGGGCTCGCTACAACCAAATCCACACCACTAAACATCATTGCTGTAAATGCGCCTGTATATACCTTGACTGCCGGCAATTCAGCTCTTAATGCGTCAATGCCGGGCGGATGATTACGGGTATCTGCTACAGACAAATGTGCGCCCTGCGTATTCAACCAACGCAAAGCTGATAGCCCCGTTTCACCAAGGCCTAGCACTAATACTTTTTTTTCTTTTAATGAAATCGTCATTTTTACTATTCAATAATTTACGTATTTATCTCAGCTTCAAGCTGGCCAAGCCAATCAAAACTAGCATCATGCTGATAATCCAAAAACGCACGACCACTTGCGTTTCTTTCCAGCCTTTTTCTTCATAATGATGATGTAGTGGTGCCATCAAAAAAATACGTTGGCCTACTCCTGTTTTTCGTTTGGTATACTTGAAATACACCACCTGCACTGCCACAGAGAAGGTCTCCACCACAAACACGCCACCCATAATGAACAATATGAGTTCTTGGCGCACAATCACCGCTACTATGCCCAATGCCGCACCTAATGCTAACGCCCCTACATCCCCCATAAACACCTCAGCTGGGTAAGCGTTAAACCATAAAAATCCTAAACCAGCACCGGCCATGGCAGCACAAAACACCATCAACTCACCCGCGCCCGCCACGTAAGGTATGCCTAAATATTTAGAGAAATATAAATGGCCGGCCACGTAAGCGAATATACCCAAAGCACTTGCCACCATGACTGTAGGCAAAATCGCCAAGCCATCTAATCCATCAGTTAAGTTCACAGCATTACTACTACCGACCACGACCAAATACGTAACCACCATGAAGCCAACCGCGCTCAATGGCAGCACAAGATGCTTAAAGAAGGGCACAATAAGCGTTGTTTCCGCAGGGCTTGTATGTGTTTTAAATAGAAATACTGCCACAGCTATGCCAATTAAACTTTGCCAAAAAAACTTAGCTTTTGCTGATAAGCCTTTAGGATTATTATGGACAACTTTGCGGTAATCATCTACCCAACCTACCGCACCAAAACCCAACGTGGTGGCTAACACCACCCACACAAAGCGATTACTTAAATCCGCCCATAATAAGGTAGATATTGCGATAGCAACTAATATCAACGCACCACCCATAGTGGGCGTACCCGTTTTGATAAGATGCGTTTGCGGACCATCATCACGCACAGCCTGCCCAACTTTGTATTCGGTCAGTTTACGTATCATGCTTGGCCCTGCAATAAATGAAATGGCCAGTGCAGTCAGCGTTGCTAATACTGCTCGTAAAGTGATGTAGTTAAATACATTGAATCCATGAATATCGTGCGCTAACCAGCGCGCCAGTTCTAATAACATTATCGATCCTCCAACAAGATGACTTCATTCAATTTTTCTTCTAGCAAATCAACCACACGTTCCATTTTCATAAAACGTGATCCTTTAATTAACACGACATCATCTTCTGTTAACGATGACTTAATTGCCTCTGCGATTGCCATTGGCGTAGCGTAATGTTCTGAACCTACGCCAAATCCACTCACCATCTCTTTACTTAGCTCACCTAAGCAATACAATTTTTTAAGGCCTGCTGCTTTGGCATACGCACCAATCTCCAAGTGCAACCGCCTCGCATCTGCGCCTAATTCACCCATATCACCCAGCACTAATATTTTTTTGCCTGATTGTTGAGCGAGTACATCAATCGCTGCTTTCATTGAATCTGGATTGGCGTTATAGGTATCGTCAATCAGTACAGCATTATTCAGCCCAACTTTACGTTGTAAACGACCCTTTACCCCAGAAAAATTTTCCAGTCCGCGAGCGATATCTGCATTTGCAACACCAAGTGCTACGGCTACTGCACTTGCTGCCAACGCATTGCTAATGTTATGGGCGCCCAAAACGTTCAACTTAAAGCTAATTTCGCCGTAAGAGGTAGTTAAATTCACAATACTTAAACCGCCATTTTCTTGATAAGTCGCTTTTACATCGGCAGGTTTACTCATCGCAAAAGTGACTATTTTTTTACCCTTATTGAGTGATTGCCAATAGTCAGAATAATCATCATCTGCATTGATGACCGCCACCCCATCATCACTTAATCCGGCAAAAATTTCGCCTTTAGCTTTTGCTATATTGCCGCGCGAGCCTAATTCGCCTATATGGGCTGAGCCCGCATTATTGATTGCCGCTACAGTCGGTTTGGCAATATGGGTTAAATAGTCAATTTCCCCTAAATGGTTCATACCCATTTCAAGTACAGAAAACTGATGCGTCGTGCGCAACTTGAGTAAAGTCAGCGGCAAGCCAATATGGTTGTTTAAATTTCCAGAGGTCGCATGTATGGCATGCTCACTATTGGCTTTTACTGACAAAATAGACGTGATCATTTCTTTTACTGTGGTTTTGCCATTACTACCAGTGACGGCAACAACTGGAATAGAGAATTTTTCTCGCCAATAGCTTGCTAGAGTGCCTAACGCTAAATATGTATCCTCAACCACAATGGCTGGCGCTAGGTTAGATTTTGAATTTTCGATCAACACCGCAGCCGCACCTTGTTGTAAGGCTTGCGCGGCATAATCATGCCCGTCAAAATTTTCACCTTTTAACGCAACAAATAATTGACCTTTAGTAATGCTACGGCTATCCGTGCCCACACTAGTGAACTGGCTATCTTTACCAAAAAATCTGCCATTCATGACGTTTGTAGCTTCTGAAAGTAGCATCATGCTAATACCCCCATAGCCTGACTCGCTTGATATTGTGTAAGCGCACTTTGGGCAATCAACGCATCATCAAACGGATATTTAACGCCAGCAATCTCCTGATAACTTTCATGCCCTTTACCTGCTAATAAAACGATGTCACCCAACTTGGCTGATTGCACAGCTTTATTGATGGCAAGCTCTCGGTTTATTTCAACCTCATACCCTGCAGTCATGCCAGCAACCACCTCCGCGATAACCTTGACAGGGTCTTCGCTACGCGGATTATCTGAAGTCACTATGACTTTGTCGGCTAGCTTACTGGCAACGCCACCCATTAACGGCCGCTTACCAGCGTCACGATCGCCACCACAACCAAATACGCACATCAAGTGACCTTGCACTTGTTCGCGTAGGGTGGTTAATACTTTTTCTAGCGCATCTGGCGTATGCGCATAATCGACTACTACTAGCGGCAGAGTTCCACCGCCGAATTGCTGCATACGTCCAAGGACTGGCTTAATCTGCGCAATTGCCTCAATCGCCTCTGGCAAGGCAACTTTTGACGCCAATAAGGTAGATAACACCGCCAATACGTTATAAGCATTAAAGCGCCCTAATACTGGCGCTGCCAATATAGCGACACCTTGGGGTGTTTGAACGCGCATACTCAATCCAGAGTCATGTAATTTCAAATCACTTGCGCTGATATCTACAGGGCCAGCCGTCGCATCAAAGCCATAAGCTAGACATGGCTTATGTTGTGTTTTGAGTGTGATTGCTAATTCGCGCCCAAAGACATCATCCGCATTCACAATTGAAGTTTGCAAACCATCCCACATGAATAGCTTCTGCTTCGCAGCCGCATAAGCTTCCATGTTGCCGTGATAATCTAAGTGATCTCGACTTAGATTGGTCAATACAGCAACATCAAATTCAACACCATTGACACGGCCTTGATCTAATCCATGCGATGACACTTCCATCACTACAGCCTCGGCTTGCTTTTCAGCATAATCTGCCAACATGGCTTGCAATAAAATCGCATCAGGCGTGGTATTAACTGCCTCTGTTTGCGCATCCAAAAAACCGTTACCAATAGTGCCAAGCACCGCAGTTTTTTTACCTAATGATGTTAAGCATTGCGCTATCCATTGACTAACCGACGTTTTACCGTTGGTTCCGGTGACGCCTATCATCACGAACCGGTTCGATGGGTGATGGTAAAATTCAGCGGCGATTAGTCCTGCCTGACGTTTTAAGTCTTTAATGGCAAGATTTTTTACCTGCCAATCTGCACGCCATGTAAATTCGGTATCATCCCAAATCACAGCATTAGCCCCCGCCTGAATCGCCTGCGGAATATAATTACGCCCATCGGATACAGCGCCAGGGTAGGCCAAGAACAATGCCCCCGCTTTAACTTTACGGCTATCTGCTGTAATAGATGTAAATGTTTGATGGAAGGTATTTAGAATAGTCATATTCCCTCCTTAACATCTTCATCATTACCTTGAAGTACCACATTATTATTGGGGGCATCTTGTGGCACGGCAAACAAACGTAATGTATCTGCCATAATATTACTAAACACTGGGGCGGCCACTGTACCGCCATAATAGGCACCATTACTCGGCTCATCTATCATTATCGCAACAATGAATCGAGGATTAGAAGCAGGTGCCATCCCTACAAATGAAGCAACATATTTATCCTTAACATACCCATGATCGCCTAATTTATGTGCCGTACCGGTTTTTCCAGCCACGCGATAACCCAAGACTTGCGCTTTAAGGGCGGTACCTCCCGGCTGCACCACCATCTCCAACATGTCTTTTACATGATTAGCAGTTGCTGCAGAAAACACTTGCTGGCCTACTGGCATTTCATTAATTTTTAGCAGTGAAATTGGACGTAACTCGCCTTCATTGGCAAACACTGTGTACAGCCGCGCCATTTGGAGCAACGTTACACTTACGCCATGCCCAAAAGACATGGTGGCCATTTCAATGGGGCGCCATCCCTGATAAGGTCGTAATTTTCCTGATGCTTCACCAGGAAAACCAACCCCCTCCGCATGTCCTAATCCCAATTGGTTATACGTGTTCCACATAAACTGCTTGTCGAGTGTTAATGCAATTTTAGAGGCGCCTACATTGGAAGATTTTTGTATCACCTCAGCCACCGTTAGCACGCCCTGCGGATGACTATCATGTATCGTCGCAGGGCCAATCTTTAACGTACCAGGGGCAGTCTGAATTTTAGTGTCTGATGTATATTGACCAGACTCCAATGCCGCGGCTGCAGTTACAGGTTTTAAGGTTGAGCCAGGCTCATAGTTATCGATAATCGCGCGGTTGCGTGTCTTACCTTGTATATTGACAGGATTATTTGGGTTGTAACTTGGCGCATTAGCCATGGCTAGCACTTCACCAGTTTTCGCATCCAACACAACTACCGCTCCTGCTATTGCCTTGTTGAGCTCTACAGCTTTAACTAATTCACGATGCGCCAAATACTGAATTCTAAGATCTAAAGACAACGATACATCATGACCATCTTGCGGTACTACAACCGCCTGTAAATCTTCAATAATATGCCCGGACCTATCTTTTATGACACTACGACTGCCATCTTTTCCTGAAAGCGCAGTGTTCATTGCAAGCTCAAAACCTTCTAGGCCTTTGTCGCCTGCGCCCTTATCTCCTGGCCCAGTAAACCCCACCATATGGGCAGCGACATCACCTGCCGGGTAGTAACGCTTGTATTCCCGTTGCAAATCAATGCCAGGCACACCTAACTTCATTACTTTTGCAGCGAGCTCTGGGGATATGCGACGTTTTAAATACACAAACTCACGTTCACTATTCGCTAGCTTTTGTTTGACTGCATCCTCTTTGAGATTTAATAACATCCCAATCTGTTTTGTTTGTGCAGCATCAATTTCAACATCTGGCGGACTGGCCCAAACAGATTCAACTGGCGAACTAATCGCTAATAGCTCACCATGTCTATCTGTAATTTTGCCTCGTTGAGAGGTTAAAACAATGTTGCGGCTATAGCGTGCATTACCTTGATTTTGGTAAAACTTTTTATGAATTCCTTGTAGATAAACCCCACGACCCAATAATGCGGCAAACCCAAGCAATACAAGTACTAATAAAACGCGACGACGCCAAGCCGGCAGCTTGACAGCTACAGGAGCATGAACAGGCGTTTTAATTGGCATGCGCATCGCCATCAATGCACCGCCTGACCCTGAGACTTTATATCCATAGCCTTAATGTCTTGCGCCATTTCAATAGGGGCAATCGCCTGAGCAGTTGCTACTACTTGCACACGCTTTGCATCGGGCACTTGCATCTGCATTTGCTGTGCCGCAATCAGCTCTATACGTGAATGCATTGCCCATGTACTTTGCTCAAGCTGCAGTTGCCCATATTCTTGCTCAATCAACTTTGCCACCTGATTGCTCTGCTCAAGCTCAATATAGAGGTTGCGCGCCTTATGTTGCGATTTCACTAAACCTAGCGCGGAAAATATTAGCGCGAAAAACAAAATGAGATTAAGGCGCGTCATGCTACGTATGTTCTCTCAGCAACACGTAGCACTGCGCTACGCGAACGCGGATTAGACTTAACCTCTTTACTACTGGGCTTGATGCTTTTGCCCACGCCTTTAAGTTTTGGCTGTGGCAAGTCTGCCGCACGCACAGGAAAATTAGCCGGCAAGTCATCACGATTTGCTTGGCTACGGACAAATTGCTTCACTATGCGATCCTCTAACGAATGAAAGCTAATCACCGCCAGCCGACCTTTTGGCGCTAATAATGCCAAACATTGCGGCATGGTTAGCGTAAGCTCCTCAAGCTCTTGATTGACGTGAATCCGTAAAGCTTGAAATGTACGCGTGGCAGGGTTCTGCCCTGGCTCAAACCGCGTAACTGCGCCTGCCACGACCTTGGCAAGTTGCCCTGTAGTGGTGATGGTGCGCCCGTCATTGCGCTCCGCAATAAGCGCCCTTGCAATCTGCTTAGCAAACCGTTCTTCACCATAATTCTTTATAACCTCCGCTAGTTGCTGCTCTGTTGTAGAAGCGATAAATTCCGCCGCTGTTTGTCCACTACTTTGATCCATACGCATATCTAATGGCGCGTCATATCTAAAACTAAATCCACGGCTTGCTTCATCAATTTGTGGTGATGAAATTCCCAAATCCAGCAAAATGCCATCCACATTCAAAACACCCATCTCAGCCAACTTAGCTTGCATCCCAGCAAAATGGCTATGCACTATAGTGAAACGCTTATCACTGATATCCCTGCCGGATTCAATCGCCTTTAAGTCTCGATCAAACGCTATTAGTCGACCTTTGCTACCTAGTGCTTCTAAAATTTTTCTTGAATGTCCACCCCGCCCAAACGTACCATCAACATAGATTCCATCAGGCTTTACCGCCAAGGCGTGCACAGCCTCATCCAACAAAACTGTGATGTGAGAGTCTATGATTGCAAGTTCTTTTAAATTCGAATTTAGTACAGACACTTCTGATAGGGACTTTTCTAATTTTAAAGCGTCTTTTACAGACGCTTTATTTGAAGACAATGATGCTTTAGTGGGCGCGCTGCTCACGCCCTTGATCACAGCGAGAAGCCCTCTAATTCTGTTGGCATAGTAAAATCACTACTATCCAATACTTGCGCCAATTGCTTACGCCAAGCTTCCATATCCCATAATTCAAAATGGCTACCTTGACCAACCAACATCACTTCTTTATCCAGTCCCGCGAACTCTCGCAATACTGGAGACACCAATATACGACCAGCACTATCTAAAGCAATATCCTCAGCAAAACCGACCAACAGACGCTGTAATGCACTAGATTGCTTATCAAATGAAGATAAGGCCATCATCTTTGTCTGAATTGGCTCCCAAGCTGCTTGTGGATATAGTAATAGGCAGCGGTGCGGATGTGCAGTTAACACCAAATTACCGGCGCACTGAAACTGCAACGCGTCTCTGTGCCTAATTGGCACAGCGAGTCTATTTTTTGCATCCAAACTTAATGAGGTTGCACCGCGAAACATTTTATTATTACTTTCCTTAAGCAAAATAAATCTTAAAACCAACTTAGCCTTAAAAAATTAAGGCTACGCAATAAAATAGTGAGGAATTGTTCAATTAAGCTCAGGCAACCAACCCTTAGTAGTAACCAAAACTGCGCTTGAAGATGAACGCTCAACATCGCCGCTTAACGTACAATTCCCCACAAAAACCCACTTTTTCCCACTAAGATGCACTATAGATAAAAAAAAAGGGCAATGCAAGCCCTTTTTTACTATTTTCTCTTTATTTCTCAATGACTTAGCGTATTTTGGTGATAAAAATAATATCGTTATAAATGAAGAACATACGAAATTATATGAATGTAGATTATTAGGACAATGCTGAAAGCGATTGAATTGTAATTAGCGAGATTTGAGGGGTAGAAAATAAAGACGCCTTTAAATCCTTAATATCAGAAAGGTTTTCTGAATTTGACACAAAAGCCGTAAAGATTTCCCCTATTTGCTAAGCCACTTACAGTGGCAAGCAAAAAGTGAAAGTGAAGCTGGCCGATAAGCCGGGTTCTGTAGGCTTTATTGCTAAAGCTGACAGTCATTCATCTAGGCGTATGATTACCCATACGCTCAAGCAACCTACCCGCTGGCAACGCGAGCCACGTCAATGCCAGCCTATTTGGTCTTGCTGCAGATGGAGGTTACCGCGTTTCACCGTAACTTAATACGCTCGTCTCTGTGGCCCTATTCCGCGCCTTATACCTTACGGCTTTCGCCAGTAAAGATTTCAACGTACGGCCGTTAGCCGTCATCTCGCTCTGTGCAGCCCGGACTTTCCTCCCCCTATTGCTAGGCGGCGACTGTCTAGCCAGCTTCATGTATAGTTTAACACGCCACAGGCAATTGCTTCACTCACTTCACTTATAACATTTTCCAAGTCAACTCTTGTCCAGCTCGCAATGGCACCAACACATCCCCATCAAACGGCAGACTCTCAGGCACTTTCCATCGACTCTTCATGATGGTAATTTTTTCTGCATTGCGCGGTAATCCATAAAAATCCGCCCCATAAAAACTAGCAAACCCCTCCAATTTATCGAGCGCATTAGCCGCTTCAAACACTTCAGCATAAAGCTCCATCGCCGTATGTGCCGTATACATACCAGCACAACCACAAGCAGATTCTTTGGTATGTCTAGCATGAGGCGCACTATCCGTCCCCAAGAAAAATTTAGCATTACCCGAAGTGGCCACCTGCACTAAAGCCAGTCGATGCTCTTCACGCTTTAAGATAGGTAAGCAATAATGATGTGGCTGAATGCCGCCTTTGAACATATCATTGCGATTCATTAATAAGTGATGGGCAGTAATGGTTGCCGCCACATTGCTTGGGGCTTTTGTGACAAAAGCCACTGCATCTCGCGTGGTGATATGCTCAAATACAAGCTTTAAATTGGGAAACTTTTTGAGCAAAGGAATCATATTTCGCTCAATAAAAACTCGCTCACGATCAAAGACATCCACATCGCTATCAGTGACTTCGGCATGCACTAAGAGTGGCATGCCAAGCCTTTCCATCGTCTCAAGTACGCTCGCGCATTTATCTAAGCTGGTAACGCCAGAATCGCTATTAGTAGTTGCGCCTGCTGGATAAAGCTTAACCCCATATATCAGTCCGCTCTCCTTTGCTTTTACAATTTCCTCAGGAGCAGTATTATCCGTGAGGTACAAAGTCATCAGCGGCTCAAAGTGCATGCCACTCGGCACTGCCTCTAAAATTCTTTTACGGTAAGCAAGCGTTAATTCCGTTGTCGTTAGAGGCGGACGCAAGTTTGGCATTACAATTGCCCGGCCAAATTGGCGTGCGGTATCGGGCAATACTGCTTTTAGGGCGGCGCCATCTCTAAGATGTAAATGCCAGTCATCTGGCCGAGTAATAGTAATCGAATTATTTGTATTCATGGGCTTGTCCATGGCTATTCAAGTTGTTTTAACTGTAATGCAAAATCGTACAATATGTTTTTCTTTTCATTGGTAATTTCAGCCGCCAACTTCACCGCTTGTTTAAGTGGCAAATCTACCAACAATAATTTTAATACACGAACAGCTTCTTCAGATATGCCGCCTGCATCCTTAATTGGTGCGGCTTCAACCAACAACACAAACTCACCGCGCTGTTGATTAGCATCGGCTTTCAGCCAAGCTTCTGCGTCACTTAAAGTACAACAGTATATCGTTTCAAAGGTTTTAGTGATTTCACGTGCGATGGTAATACGCCGATCCGAACCTAATACATTCGCCATATCAACAATGCTTTCTATAATGCGATGTGGTGCCTCATAAAACACTAGTGTAACAGTCTGTGTTTTTAAAATATCCAACGCCTTGCGCCTTGCGGCACCACTGGCGGGTAAAAATCCATGGAATAAAAACCCATTTTGAACGATGCCACTGGCAGAAAGTGCGGCAATCACAGCACTCACCCCTGGTATTGGCACAACTTTTACCCCCGCTTTCCGCACAAAATCCACGACCACCGCACCTGGATCGCTGATGCCCGGGGTCCCCGCATCGGTCACCAAGGCGATATTCTCACCAGCTTTTAATTGCAACAATAACTTTTCAGCAGATTGACGTTCATTATGCTCATGTACCGCGAGCAATTTTTTACTGATGCCAAAGTGCGACAACAAACCCGAGGTATGGCGTGTATCCTCAGCCGCTATTGCATCTACCGCTTTTAACGTTTCTAATGCGCGCAAGGTCATGTCGCTTAAATTACCTATTGGTGTTGCCACCACATATAATGTACCGAGGCCTTTTATACTGGGATTATTTAGACTTAATTCATTCATGCTGTAAAGTTTAACGCCAAGCTGGACTATCGCCTATGAAAATCAATCAAAATAATACCGGTTTAGATGCTGAAAAGCTTGCGGCAATTTATTTAATGGATCATGGCCTTAAAATATTAGAAAGAAATTATCATTGTCATTTTGGCGAAATTGACTTGATTATGATGGACAATAAAACCATAGTATTTGTTGAGGTTAGACTTAGAACAAATAACAGATTTGGTAGCGCTGCCGCTAGCATTACACCAGTCAAACAACAAAAAATCATATTAACTGCACAGCATTACCTACAACAGCGCGGTGATTACCCATGTCGCTTTGACGCTATTTTAATGGCCAAAGTAGATGCCAACTGCATCGAATGGATACGTAATGCATTTGACACATAAAAGGCGTATCATTCGCAAAAATATATTTTACCTTTTATATTGATCTTCAATTTAAGGAATTAGCCATGCATTTAAATACTAAAAAAATCACCCTCAGCCTTATTCTATCTGCCACACTCATTACCCAATTCACAGCTTGCGTGCCTGTTGTTGTTGGGGGCGCCGCCGCCGGTGGTGCAATGGCAGCCGATAGACGAACATCTGGTATTTATATTGAGGATGAAAATATTGAGCTCAAAGCCCTTAAACTAATGGAAACCAACTTAGGCGAACACGCGCATGTGAATGTCACCAGTTACAATCGTAATGTATTATTAACCGGAGAAGTGCCAACCGCCGAGTCAAAAACAAAAGCTGAATCCTTGGTAAAAGAAATCACCAACATTCGCAACATGACAAATGAAATTGCAATTAGCCCCAAATCCTCTATAGGCTCACGTAGCAATGACAGCTATTTAACATCAAAAATTAAAACAAAATTTGTGACTGAAAATAAATTTCCTGCCAACTATGTCAAAGTTGTGACGGAAAACAGCGTAGTGTATTTAATTGGCATAGTAACTCAAACCGAGGCTGATGCGGCAGCAGAAATTGCCCGCAATACCAGTGGTGTGACTAAGGTAGTTAAGGTGTTTGAATATACCCCTTAAACTTGAAACACTCACTTATTATAATCGGCGACTAAGCTTAACTTTATACAATTAAGGGCAACCAAATCCAATGTCCAGTGAACAAAAAACATTGCCAACACATGGTGAAATTATTATAGAAAGCAACACGCGTGCAGGTAAACCTTTCCGTCCTAGCGACTGGGTTGATCGCATGTGCAGCACATACGCGACTTTTGGGGAAGACCGTAAACTTAAGTACTCACCTTACCTAAAACCAAAAGTCATGAATGGTGGACGTTGCCTAGCGGTAGATTTGACCTTAAAAACAGTCAACCCAGAAGGTTACGCCCAATTGATGCACTTTGCTGACGAGAACCAACTTAATATACTTGATGCCAAAGGCAATAGCATCGACGCACCCCATTAAGAGCGCCAGTTTAACTAAGGCTGATTCTGGCCAATAATTTTTTCTATATAGGCTTTGGTTAGTAGGCCACGTTTTATTTTAACTAACTCACCTTGAGGATTATAAATAAAGGTGGTTGGCATTACGTCAGCCGCCCCTATTTGGGTAGTTACACTATCATCTCCCAATACGATAGGGTATGACACTAGCATATCATCTACATATGCTTTTACAGACGGAACACTTTCATAATCAAATACAACACCAATAACCATCAAATCTTTTTTTCGGCGATGATCATATAAATTAACTAGGTCTGGCACTTCCTCTAAGCATGGCGAGCACCAAGTTGCCCAGTAATTCACTAACACCCACTTACCTTTATAATTTGCCAATCGATGCTTTACGCCGGCAGTATCTTTCAGCACAAAATTAGAACCAACCACAGCCTCTGCACTAGCTGATTGACTCATAGCAATGATTGGCATGGCTAATAGCAGACTAAATAGAAAATTTCTCATTTTATTTTTAAAAAAACTCGATTACTTAATGGCTTAGGTAATTATAATAACTGGGATTATAAAATGATTGCGTTATTTTGATGCGGGTAATACAAATAGATTGGCTAACCAAAAAAATAATTTTAAATGCATCTTTTACATTTTATACTTCACTAAAACTGTTTTTTTCGTTACGATACACAATTAATTCTTAAAGCATTAATCAAATAGAGGTTTCCATGAGTGAACATATAACACACCTTAACGATGCTGGTTTTGAACAAGATGTTCTCCAGTCACAACTACCAGTTTTAGTAGACTATTGGGCAGAATGGTGTGGTCCATGCAAGATGATTGCACCAATTTTAGATGAAATCTCTAAAGAGTATGCTGGACGTCTTAAAATAGGTAAACTTAATATAGATGACAATCAACTTACCCCTCCAAAATATGGCATTCGCGGCATTCCTACGCTAATGCTATTTAAAAATGGCAATGTTGAAGCAACAAAAGTAGGGGCTTTATCTAAATCTCAATTAACGGCATTCATTGACAGCAACATTTAAACGCTTTAGGCTGTACACATTGTGATAAATGCTTGATTTTAAGTTCTAAAAATCAAGCATTCTTCAAACCCGTCTATTAATTAAATCAGTAGTTTTCAACCCTTCCCCACACAATTCTTGTTTTAGTGAGCCTCCATGCACTTATCCGACCTTAAACACTTACCCGTTACTGAGTTAGTAGAAATGGCAATTGCCGATGAAATTGATAATGCTAGCCGCATGCGCAAGCAAGATTTAATTTTTGCTATTTTGAAACATAAAGCCAAAAAAGGTGAAAGTATTTTTGGAGACGGTACGCTTGAAGTGCTACAAGATGGCTTTGGGTTTTTACGTTCACCTGATACATCTTACCTAGCTGGACCAGATGATATTTACGTTTCACCTTCACAAATTCGCCGCTTCAATTTACATACGGGCGACAGCATACAAGGTGAAATCCGCATTCCTAAAGATGGTGAACGCTATTTTGCGCTTGTTAAAGTAGATGTAGTGAATGGTGAAGCGCCAGAAAATACCAAACATAAAATTTTATTTGAAAACTTAACACCGCTATTTCCTACCATCCCACTCACACTTGAACGTGATATTAAAGGTGTGGAAAATATCACCAGTCGCGTAATTGATATGATTGCACCGATTGGACGCGGTCAGCGTGGCCTACTTGTTGCCAGCCCTAAAAGCGGTAAAACAGTAATGATGCAAAATATTGCACATGCAATTACGGCTAATCACCCTGATGTGATTTTGATTGTATTGTTAATTGATGAACGTCCAGAAGAAGTGACCGAAATGACCCGCTCAGTTAAGGGCGAAGTCGTTGCTTCAACTTTTGATGAGCCTGCAACACGTCATGTGCAAGTCGCTGAAATGGTTCTTGAAAAAGCCAAACGTTTAGTTGAGCATAAAAAAGATGTGGTCATTCTTCTAGATTCAATTACTCGGCTAGCTCGCGCATATAACACAGTCATCCCATCATCCGGCAAGGTATTAACTGGTGGTGTCGATGCAAATGCATTGCAACGCCCAAAAAGATTCTTTGGTGCCGCACGTAACATCGAAGAAGGCGGTTCGCTTACTATTATCGCTACCGCACTGGTAGATACTGGCTCACGTATGGATGACGTGATTTATGAAGAATTCAAAGGTACGGGAAATATGGAAATCCATCTTGATCGTAAGATGGCTGAAAAACGTCAATACCCTGCTATTAATGTCAATAAATCTGGTACACGTCGTGAAGAATTGCTAATTGAAAAAGACGTGCTTCAGAAAATTTGGGTCCTACGTAAATTGCTTTACCCTATGGATGACCTTGAAGCAATGGAGTTCCTACTAGATAAGATTAAAGCCACTAAGAATAATGCTGATTTTTTTGACAGCATGCGCAGAGGCTAGCCCTAATTCGTTTTATTTTGCAAGCTATCCTTGCATAGCATAGCAAATTTAAATATAATGCCCGGCTATTATAAATATCACGCACTACGATGGCGCGTGTACATTAAGTGCCGTATCATTCGGCAAAATTGAGGCTACTACTATGAAAGATGGAATTCATCCAGAATACCGTGACGTTGTTTTTCAAGACATCGGTGCAGACTTTACATTTATGACGCGCTCTACAATTGCAGCCCGTGACACTATCAAGTGGACTGACGGTAAAGAGTACCCACTGGTTAAAATTGAAGTGTCATCAAAATCACACCCGTTTTACACAGGTAAACAAATGATTTTAGATACTGCTGGTCGTGTTGATAAATTCCGTAAAAAATATGGCATGTAATTAGTCTGTTTGACTATATTGCAAAAACTAAAGCAGCTTAGGCTGCTTTTTTTATTGAACTACCACTTTCCAATCTGCTAATAGAAACTTTGGTTAGGCGCTGCAATCAGTTAAAATTACCCCTAAGATACCAAGGATAAGTTCTAACCCTTAAAATTATGCGCTTTCAACTTGATCACGACTGGCAAGGCAATATGTCTACACCGCGTGCGCGCGTGGGGGATAGCGTAAAAACTCAGCTATTACTGTTGCTGTGCGCTATTTGGGTGGTAATAGGCTTAACCGGTCATGCCCCATGGAAACACCTTGAAGCTACTAGTATAAGCACCGTCAAATCCATTCTAGATGGCGGCAGCATGCTTGCGCCTCTAGCCAGCGGTTCTGCGTCACTTGAAACACCGCCCTTATATTACTTAAGCGCGGCTCTTGGCGCTAACGTTCTTTCTCCGTTAATGGATATCCATGATGGCGCTAGACTCATGAATGTTCTTTGGCTGTCTATTATATTGCTAATGGTTGGCATGACTGGGCGAGAGCTCTGGTCTCGTGGCGTTGGTCGCCATGCCACGTTTATTATGATAGGCACCATAGGCTTAGTCATGAGTGCTCATAGCTTAACTGCCGAAGTTGCTAGTCTTGCTAGTACGGCCACAGGCTTTTACGCGCTAGCGCTTTCTAAACGTAGACCTTGGCGGGCCAGCGGACTATTTGGCGCTGCAATTGCAGTTGGGTTCTTATCTTTCGGCTTCATGCCAATACTAATATTAATGAGCACTGCGTTAATTTTGCCATTGCTTTTCAAGACCTGGCGTTCACATAGCTTCATAAAATTCTTAGGTACTTCTATCTTGATTGCTAGCCCGCTCATCATTGTGTGGTTAGGTATGTTGCATTATTACAAGCCATTACTCTACAGTCATTGGTGGCATAAAAATTTACACAGCTTTCATCAAATGAATTATTTGTATTTTTTACGTATTCTCACTTGGTATGCTTGGCCAGCCCTACCACTCTCATTGTTAGGCCTATGGCGCTATCGCAAACAACTACTCTCCAAACCAAAATTTCAACTAATGATAGTTTTTTTCACATGTAGTATATTTTTCTTGGGCATTGGCGCCCCTGCTAAAGATATTAATGCCCTACCTTTATTACTGCCTTTAGTCGCATTGGGTGCGGGGACTGTTGAGCACCTTAAAAGAGGGATAGCCGCAGCATTAAACTGGTTTGGTGTCATGTTGTTTGGTTTAATTGGTAGCCTAATTTGGTTAGGTTGGATTGCCATGATGACCGGCCATCCAACAAAAATTAAAGAGCGTCTAGTATTTTTATCAGGTACAAATCACCTCAATTTCAACTGGCTAGCCTTTGTAATTGCACTGATTGTGTCAATAATTTGGGTTTTTGTTTGCATTCGATCGAAGCAAACCAATAAATCAACTGTAAGCAATTGGGCCATAGGAATGACTGTCGGCTGGAGCTTATTAATGACGCTATGGCTACCCCTGCTTGATTCAGCTAAAAGCTATCAGCCTGTATTTTCTAGTCTTAATAGCGCATTGCCAAAGAGTTACAACTGTATGAATAGCTTGAATGTTGAACGACAACAGCGCCTGCTACTTAACTACTACACGAATATTAAAATACAGCCTGTTCAAGTGACAAGTCAGCTTAATTGTGATTTATATTTAGTACTTGATACAAAAGGCACGGATAAAGTACACCCTGGCCAAGAGTGGAAAAAGATTTGGGCTGGGAAACGACCTGCCGATAGAAGAGAAAGCTTTAGGTTATTTAAACGTATTCATTAAATCTATGGTTGCGAGTCAAGAAAAAACTGTATGTACTTAAAGTAAAAGTTTAAACTTTCAAATGCATGGCTATCGCTTTCTGAACTTGTACATGCAGACCAGTTCCAGCTTGCTCACTCACATATTGTGCAATTTGTTGACGCATTGCTAATGCCCAGAATCGGTTAATATGCTCTGCAATACCTTGTTGAGCTTGGTTTTGGTCTGGGTATGATTCATAAAAATCACCTATTTGATTAGCCATTGAAATAAGGCGTTGAATATCCATTTTTAATTACTCTCTAGCTTTTTATAATCTAATTAGTTCAAAATTCTATCGCTATGACTATACACCACATAGCGATTTTCTCGCGCGAATCCGACTAAGGTTAAGCCGCATTGCTGAGCTACGCGTACGGCCAATCCAGTTGGTGCAGAAACGGCTACTAACATGCCCACCCCTGCATTCGCGGTCTTTTGCACCATTTCGAAACTGGCACGGCTAGTGGTGATAATAAAACCATCCCTATCCTTATCATGCTTCGCTAGCGCCCCTACAAGCTTATCTAGTGCATTATGTCGGCCTACATCTTCACGTAGCAAGCTTACCGTACCATCAGCTAGCACATAAGCACTAGCATGCGTTGCGCCTGTTTGTTGCTGCAGCTTTTGTTGCGCTTGTATCGCCAGTAAACCGCGTGTGATGCTTATTTCTTCAAATTGATGTTGCGATGCTAGTGGTAGCGGGTATCGCATGAGCTGTGCCAAATTTTCCGCTCCGCATAAACCACAACCAGTTTTACCTGCCAATGTGCGACGATGCTCTTTTAACAGTGCAAAACGTTCACTCGCAATATTGCAATGTAACTCTATGCCATTATTCTGCAATTGCACTTCCATGCTGTAAAGCTCACTAACATGTTGCACAATACCTTCACTCAAAGAGAATCCAAGGGCAAAATCTTCTAGATCTTGAGCAGTAACTAGCATTACGGCATGTGACACGCCATTATAAATTAATGCCACTGGCGTTTCTTCTGCCAAGCAATCTTGCACAACTTGGTGCTGTCCATCTATGCATTGCCTGACACTAAATGTGCTTAATGGCTCACCTAGAACTAAAGCATTGGCAACTTGCTTATTAGTCAATTTTTGCAGCTTCTAAATCTCTTCCTGCAAAAGCTAATTGCGCTTCACTAAATGTTTTGTAGTGTAGCTGCCAATCAGAAAGTTGATTCACACGCGTCACTTGTACTGCCGTGACTTTAAACTCAGGACAGTTCGTTGCCCAATCGCTATTGTCAGTAGTAATTACATTAGCACCTGACTGTGGGTGGTGAAATGTAGTGTAAATAATTCCAGGCTGCACACGCTCTGTTAGCTTCGCACGCAATACAGTTTCACCAGCACGGCTCATTACACCTATCCAATCACCCTCTTTAATACCCCTCTCTTGTGCATCATGCGGATGAATTTCTACTACATCTTCATGATGCCATGCTACATTTTTAGTACGACGTGTTTGTGCGCCCACGTTGTATTGAGACAAAATCCGACCAGTAGTCAAAATCAGCGGATATTTAGCATTGACCTTTTCAGTGGTTGGCACATATTGTGTAATAAAAAACTTACCCTTGCCACGTACAAATCCATCAATATGCATAGTGGGCGTACCTATAGGATATTCGTCGTTACATGGCCACTGTATGCTACCTAACTCGTCTAATTTCTTAAAACTCACACCCTTAAACGTAGGTGTAAGCGCTGCAATTTCATCCATAATGTCACTAGTGTGCTTGTAATGCATTTCATAACCCAGTGCATTGGACAGCATTGCTGTAATTTCCCAATCTTCATACCCTTGGCCACCAACATTGTTTTTAGGTGTCATGACACGACGTACCGGCGAAATGCGGCGTTCTGCGTTGGTAAATGTGCCACTCTTCTCTAAGAAAGACGCGCCCGGGAAAAAAACATGGGCAAACATGGCAGTTTCGTTCAAAAATAAATCTTGTACAATCACGCACTCCATACTTTCTAGCGCATGCGTCACGTGTTGAGTATTAGGATCTGACTGTGCAATATCTTCGCCTACACAATACAGTGCTTTAAAGCGTCCCTCACCCGCAAGGTCCAGCATATTCGGAATACGTAAACCTGGTTCATCACTTAATGGCCTACCCCAAGCAGCTTCAAATAACGCTTTAGCCGCAGGGTCTGATACGTGACGATATCCTGGATACTCATGTGGCATAGAACCCATATCACATGAACCCTGCACATTATTTTGCCCACGCAGTGGATTGATTCCCACACCTTCTCTTCCGACATTGCCGGTTGCCATGGCTAAATTAGCGATTCCCATCACCATGGTTGAACCTTGAGAATGTTCAGTTACGCCTAAGCCATAATAAATAGCAGCATTGCCTCCTGTGGCAAATAACCTCGCTGCATCTCTAATCAATACCGGATTTACGCCTAGCTCATCCGCCAATGCTTCTGGTGAATTTTCTGGTTTAGCGACAAAGTCACGCCACAACACAAATGAATCCCATTCACAGCGCTCTTTAACAAAATCTTCTTTGACTAAACCCTCAGTGACCACTACATGAGCTAATGCCGAAATTAAAGCCACATTAGTGCCAGGACGTAAGTTCAAATGATAGTCCGCGCGAATATGTGGCGAATTATCAACCAAATCTATCGCACGTGGATCGGCAATGATAAGCTTCGCACCCTCACGTAAACGACGCTTCATTTGGGAAGCAAATACTGGGTG